>JAENVU010000196.1 GCA_016650415.1 Acidimicrobiia bacterium | reverse complement strand
GTGGATCCTCCGCCACGACGAGCCCGCGCCGTGGATCGTGTGCGTGCACGGCGCCGGAATGGGCGATCCCCTCGTGGACATCTTCGCGTTCCGGGCCGGCGCGCTGCACCGTGCGGGGTTCAACGTCGCGATCCCGGTCCTTCCCCACCACGGCCCGCGCGGGGTCGGCCGATTTGCGATGGGCTTCCCGACCGATGACCCGGTGATGAACTTCCACGGGGCCGCGCAGGCGATCACCGACGTGCGTGCGGTGCTCGTGGCGATCGAACAACGAAACGAGCCGGCGATGCTCTTCGGGATCTCACTCGGTGGCTACGTGGCCGCGGCGGTCGCCGCGCTCGAGCCGTCCGTGCGGGGGGTCGTGGTCGGCGTGCCGGTCGTCGACCTCTCCTCGCTGATCCGCCGCCATGCGCCCGAGCGATTCACCCTCCATCCGTTGTTCGACGCGATGTACGAGGTGTCGCGATCGCTCGAGTCCTATAGCTCGCCGCTCGAATTGCCGATCCCGGAGACGTCGATCCGGCGGGTCTGGGCCGGACGGGCGGACCGGCTGGTCCAGCCCGACCAAGTTGCCCGGATCGTCGACCGATGGGAGGACCCACCGACGTATTGGTATCAGGGAGGCCACATGGGATTCCTCGGTCTCCCCCAAGTCCGCCGCCACACCCGCGGAGCCATCGTCGATTCGGGTCTCGGTATGGTGCGCCACGGTCGGCTGCGCGCCCGGCCGGTTGCCCAAGCGGCAGAGGTCACAGATGCTGGTTCCAAACCATGAAAGGTGGTAACCCCTGGTGATGACTTCGGAGTTCGACCTGAAGCACGTGTCGTTGCACGGCCATGACCTCGCCTACCGTCGCGCGGGCCGGGGGCCGACGCTGTTGTTGATTCACGGCATGGCCGGAAGTTCGCGAGCGTGGAGAGCCGTGATGCCGGAACTGGCGGATCGGTACGACGTCATCGCGCCGGATCTTCCCGGCCATGGACAATCGGAATCGCCGGGCGGCGACTACTCCCTCGGCAACCTGTCGGCAACCTTGCGCGATCTCCTTGTCGTCATCGGCGTCGAACGAGCGACGATCGTGGGTCAGTCGCTCGGTGGTGGGGTCGCGATGCAGTTCGTCTATCAGCACCCGGAACTGGCCGAACGACTCGTCCTCGTGGGGAGCGGCGGTCTCGGCCGCGAAGTCAGTTGGATGATCCGCGCGTTGTCGCTTCCCGGCGCCGAATACGTGGCGCCGGCGATCTTCCCTGGGTTCGTGCGTGACGCCGGGAACCGGGTTGCCGACTTCGCCCAACGAATCGGCGTCCGCGCTCCCCGCCTCGCTGAAATGTGGGATGCCTACGCCTCGCTCACGACGCCCGAGCACCGCACCGCATTCCTGCGCACGGTACGCGCGGTGATCGAGCCCGGCGGTCAGGCGGTCAGCGCGTCCGACCGCCTGTACCTCGCCGCGACGATGCCCACCCTCATAGTCTGGGGTGACGCGGATTCGATCATCCCGGTCTCCCACGCGCACGAGGCGCACGCGGCCATGGCCGGGAGCCGGCTCGAGATCTTCCCGGGCGTCGGTCACTTCCCCCACGCGGAGGACCCGGAGCGATTCGCCGGGGTGCTCCTCGACTTCCTCGCGACGACCGACCCCGCCGTGAATCGAGACACTGCGTCGGAACTGCAACGCCGGTCGCACCAAGCCGTCTGAGCCACACCGTTGACGGTGCCGCCGCCGCGGCCGTCGGGACGCGAGACTTGGGGCATGCCGACGACACCCGGAGGGATGCCCGATGACGAGTGACGAAGATCGCCCGTATCACGGCCCGCCCAAGCCCGATGGCGGATTGCTCCACGCTGCGGCCGATCAGCTCCACGAAATGTTCGGTGTGCACCGCCAACTCGACCGCGTCCTCTACGAGTCTGCGCAGCGCGTCGGTGGTATCGAGTTTGAAACCATCTTCAACCCGATCCCACGTGCCGCGATCGCCGCGACCCCGCGGAAGGATGCGATCAACCACGACCAGGCGTTCCTGCGGTCGACCCCGATGTCGGCGGCCGAGACCGAAGGCTCCCTCGCACTCCTCGAGATCCTGCACGGGGAGTTCGCGGCGGCGAACGTCCGAGCATTCATGGAGTTCACCGAGCGGGAGAAGTTCTTCGAACGGCTCGTCGGCGGGCAGTCGTTCATCTTCGTGGGATCGCACTTGGAGTTCCAGGACGTCGGGTTCAACCTCGGATATCTGACCCGGGCCGCGCAGCGGCACGGCTACGACCGCATCGACACCCGCACCACTCTCATGATCGGTCGGTTGCTCGGCTACCTCGAAGTGATGGGGTTGAACGTCATCGACGATGTGCTGCGCAAAGCCGCCAACGTGTTGAAGACGTTCCCCGTGAGCGGAGGTGAGGCCGTCAACGAAGGTGACATCACCGATGAAGACCTCAACCGGCGGGTCAAGAATTTCCGACGCCGTCAGAACGCGCGTACTCGATCAGAGTTCATGAACCTCATGACGTCCGATCACGGTCACATCGTGATCGAGGCCGGCAGCGGTTCGCGTGACGCGAAGGACGCCCACGGGTTCGTCGTGATGGAACCCTTCGCGAGCGGCACCCGGGAGGACCTGTACGAGGCAGTTCGCGCGGGTGCTTCCATCTATCCGGTCTTCGGTGACTATGGCGACCGGGACGAGCCGAGCATCGTGGAGTTCGGTCCCGAGATTCGTCAGCTGCGCAGCCCTCAGGACGCTCACGGCATCGGCGAGATCATCGCCGGGATGGGCAACCGCGCCCGGGGTGCGGCGTCGGAGAGGTATCCCGACGTCCGCCGGTTCAAGATCCCAATTCGGTACGGCAACTACGAAGACTGAGTCTCCGGAGAAGCTGGCCCGGCACCCGGCCGTGTGGATCCGATACGCCGGGTCAGTCGACGCGGCGACGGATCGGGTGATCGGGAGGTACCTCGATGAGCCGTAGCTCCACGCCGTCGGGGTCTTCGATCCAACACTCGATGAGCCCCCAGGGCATACGGGTCGCCGGTTGGCGGACCGTGACGCCCGCCGCGGCCAGGCGCGACTCCTCGGCGGCAACGTCGGCGACTTGGATCCAGATGCGCACGCCGGTCGGCGACGGCCCGCTCGCAGTGAGCTCGAGGAATCCGCCACCGAGGAAGTAGACGACGCCGGTCACCACACCGCCGACGCCGTACTCGCGGTACAGGTCGAGCCCGATCGTCTCCTCGTAGAACCGCCGGCTGCGCGCGAAGTCCGAACCCGTGATCAGAATCCGGCTGCTCAGGACGCGCATCCCGCATGCTCGCGCAGCGATGGTGATGTGCCTCACTCCGGGCCTCGTCGGTCTCGGTCGACCGGAGAACTCCGCCCGCCGGGCTTGACTCGTCCTCAGTTGGGCCGCCGGAGATGCCGATAGCCGTGTATGAGCCGAACCCGCCCGGCGGCCGATCGAGAGCTCGCGCCCCGAATCGACCGAGACCCGACCGCGGGTCCGGCTCTCTTCGTTGCTCCCTCACGCCCCCGAGAAGCGACGCCACCCGAACCGGACGCACCCTCGGCGACCTGGAAACGTTGGTACCTCTCCGTCCCCGCGAAGTTCCTCATCTCGGTGCTCGTCGCCGCGCTGTGGTTGGGTCTCGGCGTTGTCGTGTCGAGCGCGTGGCAGCAGGACCTCGCCACGTCGATCGGACCGGTCCTCGCGTGGGTCGTGATCATCCTGCTCGCATATCTCCCGGGCTTCCTCGTCGCGTTCTTGGCCACGTCGTTGTTCCTCGACCGGCAACCACCCCTCGTGGTGCGGAACCCGACGACCGGTGTGAGCATCGTGATTGCGGCTCGAAACGAGTCCGCGGGGATTGCCGACACGATTCGCTACGCAGTGGCGGCGCACTACGACGGTCCGGTCACGGTCGTGCTCGCGGACAACGGCTCGACCGATGACACGTGCGCGGTTGCACGGGCGACGGCTGCGGAACTCGACATCGACCTGCGCATCATTCACGAATCCACGCCGGCAAGTCCCATGCGCTGAATCGAGCACTCGAATCCGTGACGACTCCGTACGTGGTGACGGTCGATGCCGACACGTTGCTCCACCCCGACGCGCTTCGCCGGCTCGTGTCACGAATGGAGTCCGCGCCGAAGGACACCGTCGCGGTCGCCGGTGCAGTTCTGGTGCGGAACTCACGAAGCAACCTCCTGACGCGGATGCAGGAGTGGGACTACTACCTCGGCATCGCCGCGGTGAAGCGCATGCAAGGCCTCTACCAGAGCACGCTCGTGGCCCAAGGCGCGTTCTCGCTCTACCGCACGGAGGACGTACGGCGCATCGGCGGATGGCCCGATGCGATCGGCGAGGACATCGTCGTCACCTGGCGCCTCATGGAGAAGGGCCAGCGGGTGCTCACCGAGCCCACCGCTGTCGCCTTCACCGACGCGCCCACCGAACTCCGGCACTTCATGCGCCAGCGGGCCCGGTGGGCCCGAGGCATGTTCGAAGGGTTGCGCGCCGTGCCGCCGTGGAGGCAATCGCGGAGGATGTCGCGTCTGATCGCGGGTATCGACCTCATGATCCCGCTGCTCGACATCGGCTACGCCTTCCTGTTCCTCCCCGGACTCGTGCTCCTGATGTTCGGCGTCCCCGCGATCGTCAGTGCCTGGACGCTGATGGTGCTCCCGGTGACCCTGGTGGTCTACGGCGGACTCCGCCGGCATCAGCGGGTCGACGTGTTCGGCCCGCTCGGCCTGCGGGTGCGCAAGAACCGGATCGGGTATCTCGCGTTCCTCTTGCTCTATCAGGCGTTGTGTTCGATCGCATCGATCGGCGGCTACGCCCAGGAGATCGCGGGCACCCGCCGCCGCTGGAAGTAAGCGGCCGCGCCGAGTGCGCGGCCGCTTACTTCGCTACACGTCGACGGTGACTCGCAGGAACGTCGCGGGGATGCGGGTCGTGTTCGAGCTGGAGGTCTGGTTCTGGGCCTGGAACAGGGCGTCGAGCTCCGCGAAGAGTTCGTCGCCTCGTCCGTCCGCTTCCGCCGCGGCGAAGGCGTTCATGGTCGGTCCGTAGTAGTCACGGAACGCCCCGAGCCATTCCGTCGGCGAGATCGCGGTGTCGAACACGAAGGTGTCGGGTTCGCAGGTGATGGCGTCTGCGGTCACGCCGGCGGCGGTGAACCGCTCGATCACGTGCTCGGCCAGACCCCAGGTCATCGGGCTCACGAATCCTTCGGGGGGAGCGGGGGAGTAGGCCGAGCTGATCTTCAGGATCTGGGCGACGAGTGTCGGGTCGCCGGGGATCCAGTTCCCCATGACGACCCGGCCGCCGGGCTTGGTCACCCGGACCATCTCCTTGGCCACGTCGAACGGCTTCGGAGCGAACATGGCACCGAAGATGCTTTGGCTCAGGTCGAAGGTGTCGTCCCCGAGGTTGGCGAGGTCGGTCGCGTCGCCGTGCTCGAAGCGCAAGTTGGCGAGCCCCTCGGCGGTTGCCCGCGCGTTCCCTGCTTCGACGAGGTTGCGGGCGATATCGACCCCGAGCACCTCCGCGCCGAGGCGGGCCGCCGGGATCGCGGTCGTGCCGTCGCCACAGCCCAGGTCGAGCACCTTGGCGCCCGGCGTGATGCCGATGCGTCGGACCAGCTCCTCCCCGCTGCTGCGCATGCTGGCGGCGATGCGGGTGAAATCGCCCTTCTCCCAGAGTGCCTGGTTCGGGTTGACGGTGGTCGGGCTCGCAGTCATTCGGGTTCCTCCTGGTCGGGCTCGACGGGGCGAGGGGTACGCCCCGTTCGGTGCCGGTCTCTTTCGTGTCCGATGCCAGCGTCACTCCCGACCATTGCGGCGGGACTGCGGCCCACCGGCAGCGGTTTTGCAGGCGCTGCAAGCCGTCTGCAAGCGCGCTTGCAAGAATGCGGCGATGGACGGTCTGGAGATCCGGGTGCTCGGCGGGATCACGCTGGTCCGAGACGGCGAACCAGTAGCGATCGGTGGCCCGAAACCCCGACTGTTCTTGGCGCTCATGGTGGCGCGAGGCGGCGAGGTCGTCTCGACCGACCGGATCTGTGACGAGCTCTGGGGCGAGCAACTCCCGGCCGATCCCGGAGCCGTCCTGCAGAGCAACATCTCTCGACTCCGCAAGCTGTTGCGACCTGATGCCGACATCGTCGCCCAGCCCCCCGGCTATCTCCTCCGCGCGACTCCGGAGGCGATCGACGCGCGCCGCTTCGAGCAGTTGTGTTCGGTCGCGAAACAGGCATCCGATCCCGCCGTTGCCGCCGACCGGCTCCGGGAGGCGCTTGCGTGTTGGCGGGGCGGCGCCTTCGAGGAGTTTGCCGAGTTCGACTGGGCGAGGGTCGAAGCCGTCCGGCTCGACGAGCTCCGCGCCAATGCCCGCGAGGACCTGTTGGAGGCGCGCCTCGCACTGGGAGAACATGCCGAACTCGTCGGCGAGTTGGAGGCGCTGGCGGCCGAGCACCCGCTTCGGGAACGGCTTCATCAGCAGCTGGTCGTCGCGCTGTATCGCGGCGGTCGGTCCGCGGAAGCGCTGCGCCACGCCGACGACTACGGACGTCAGCTGCGGGACGAACTCGGCATCGAGCCCTCACCGACGTTCCGGGATCTGGAGTCCCGAGTCCTCAACGACGATCCGACCCTGATGCCGGCGGTTCCGTCCCCGCGTCGGGTGCGGGCTCGCCGGCTCCCGGCGGAGACGACGCAGCTCGTGGGTCGCGCCGCGGAGCTCGACCAGCTCGCTCATCGGTTGCGCACCGATCGACTGGTGACCCTGACCGGGCCGGGCGGTGTCGGCAAGACCCGCCTCGCGCTGAGCCTGGCCCACGACCTCTGGGACGAGTACGGCGGCGAGGTGTTCGTCGCGGAGCTGGCACCGGTCCACGATGCCGCGTCGACGGTCGCCGCGATCGCGACCGTCCTCGACGTCCAGCAGCGTCAACACCTCTCGATCGAGGAGACCCTCATCGAGTACCTGCGCACGCGGCGGGTGCTGCTCGTCCTCGACAACTGTGAACACCTCCGCGCCGCCGCGGCCGCACTTTCCGAGCGGATCCTGAGCTTGTGTCCCGAGGTCACGGTGCTCGCGACCAGCCGGGAGGTGCTCGGGCTCCCGAGTGAATGCGTGTGGCGCGTCGGACCCCTCGGGGTCGGCTCGGATGGGTCGGACACCGAGGTGCCGCCTGCCGTTGCGCTCTTCGTCGAACGGGCGCGAGCCGCGCGTCCGGGGTTCGAACCGGGAAGTGACGACCTCGTGGCGATCGCCGAGATCGTTCGTCGACTCGATGGTCTCCCACTCGCGATCGAACTCGCGGCCGCGCGGATTCGCGCGCTGAGCCCGGCCGCACTCGTCGAGCGTCTCGAGGGTCGGTTCGAGATCCTCAGCGGCTCCCAGTCGGCGATGACGCCCCGCCACCGGACGCTCGTCGATCTCGTCGCCTGGTCCTACGACCTACTGGAACCGGATGAACAGCGCCTCTTCGGCCGGCTGGGGGTGTTCGCCGGAAGTTTCGGCATCGACGCGGCCGAAGGGACCTGTGGCGACGACGAGCTGAGCGCGGCCCGGGTCTCGATGCTGCTCGCCAACTTGGTCGACAAATCTATGGTGCAGCTCGTCGACGAACAGCGATCCCGATACCGGTTGTTGGAGACGCTGCGCCAGTTCGGCCACGATCGACTCGACGACGATGAGCGAGCCGCGGTGCGGGACCGTCATGCCCACTGGTACCTCGACCTCGCGGAGCGCGGCGCGATCGCGCTGACTGGTCCGGACGAGCCCGCCGCGGTGGTGACCTTCGATCTCGACTTCGACAACCTCCGTTCGGCCTACCGCTGGTCGATCGACCAGGCGGACGCCGATCTCGGGCTGCGGCTCGTCGCGGCGCTGCGCGAGTACGCGATCCGCGCCATGCACGCCGAGGTCACGGCGTGGGCCAACGCAGTCAGCGATATCCCGGGTGCAGACGCGCACCCACGGTTCCCCGTCGTCGTTGCGGTCGCGGCCTACGGCGCGTTCGTGCGTGGCGATCTCGAGCGCGCGATCGAACTCGCCGAGCGCGCGGTTGCCGCGGCCGAACGGCTCGGTGTCGACGGCTCGGGCCTGGCCGAACGGAGCATGGGGAACGCGCTCTTCTACCTCGGCGAGGAGGCGCGCGGCGTCGAATGGATGGACCACATGCTGGCCTCCGCGCGTACTGGCTCGCCGGCCCGCTTGGCCCATGCGCTGTATATGCGGTCGGTGGCACACACCAGCCTCGGTGAGTACGTCAAGGGCGCCCAACTGGCAGGGGAAGCCCGTGCCGCCGCGGCGACCTCCGGCTCGCCGACGGCCAAGGCGCAGGCCAGCTACGCACTCGGACTTGCGTTGGAATCGGCGAACCCGGTCGAGGCCACCGCGCACCTCCGCGAGGCCGTCGAGCTCGCCCGGGTCGCCGGGAACCGGTGGATCGAGGCATTCGCGCAGACCGAGGTGCTCTGGCTCCGCGCTCGCGAAGGAGAGCCCCGGGAAGCGTTGGCGCGTTACGCCGACGTCGTCGAACTCTGGTACCGGGGCGGCGACTGGGCCAACCAGTGGCTGTCGTTGCGTCACGTGTTCGGGATCCTCGTGCAACTGCGGGCCCACCGCGGTGCGGCAACGCTTCACGGCGCGCTCACTGCCGCCGGGGCGGCCTACGCCCTACCGTTCGTCGCGGCTGATGCGGAACACTTGAGCATCCTCGCCCAGCAACTCAGGGGCGAGCTCGGCGCGAGCGCGTTTGCGGCGGCCGTGCGGCTGGGGGCATCGCTCAGCGACGGCGAGATCGTGGAGTTTGCCCGTGAGCAGATCGACGCACTCTCCGGCCCCACGACGAGGGTGCCGTAGGCTCGGTTCGATCACCGTCGGGGGGGGGAGCACGGGACTATGTACGACCTTGTTATTCGTGGCGGCACCGTGGTCGACGGGCACGGGGACACGCCCTACCGCGCCGACGTCGCCATCACCGGCGATCGGATCGTGGCGGTGGGTCCGGGCCTCGATGCCGGCACCCGAGAGATCGACGCGACCGGCCAGATCGTGACACCGGGCTGGGTGGACATCCACACCCACTACGACGGCCAGGTCACCTGGGACGAGCACCTGAGCCCGTCCGGCTGGCACGGCGTCACCACCGCCGTCATGGGCAACTGTGGTGTGGGCTTCGCGCCCGTCCGCCCCGGGAACCAGGACTTCCTGATCCAACTCATGGAAGGCGTCGAAGACATTCCCGGGACGGCCCTGGCCGAAGGGATGAGCTGGGAATGGGAGAGCTTCGCCGAGTATCTCGACGCGGTCGACGCCCAGCCACGTTCGATGGATGTCGCCGCGCAGGTCGCGCACGGACCGGTTCGTGCCTACGTGATGGGTCAGCGCGGCGCCGACAACGAGATCGCGACTGACGACGACATCGCCGAGATGGCGACCGTCGTGGAGGATGCGCTGGCAGCCGGCGCGCTCGGCTTCTCGACATCCCGCACGTGGTTGCATCGTGCAACCAACGGCGAGGTCGTCCCCGGGACCCGAGCGAGTGAGGCGGAACTGATGGGGATCGCGGCCGCGCTCGGGCACGCGGGCCATGGCGTTTTCCAAGTCGCGAGCGATCTCACGCCCGAGGACGACGAGATCGCGTGGATGAAGCGCATCACCCGGGAAACCGGTCGACCGGTCGCGTTCTCGCTCCTGCAGAACAACCTCGAACCCGACCAGTGGCGCCGCATGCTGACCGAGTGCGAACAGGTCGCTTCCGAGGGCGGGCACCTCACCGCGATGGTTGCGCAACGACCGGCCGGGGTGCTGTTCGGATTCGAGAGCACCATCCATCCGTTCGTGTTCTTCTCGGGGTACCAGGCCATTGCCCATCTCGCGCCGGCCGAGCGCCGCGTGCAGCTCGCGGACCCAGCAGTCCGGGCGTCGATCCTCGACAATCCGCCGGACATGGAGGGGTTCACCGGTCTGATCGCTCTCGTCGCCCGAGGGTTCTCGCGGCAGTATCCGCTCGGGGATCCTCCCGAGTACGAACCCGGTCCCGAGCGCAGCATCGCGGCGATCGCCGAACGCGAAGGTCGCTCGCCGTTCGAAGTCGCGTACGACGTGATGATGGAAGGCGGCGGCACGGGCTTCATCTACCTGCCGTTCCTCGATTACGTGCAGGGCAACCTCGACAACACGCGCGAGTTGATGTTGCACCCGCAGTCGGTGTTCGGCCTCTCCGACGGTGGTGCACACTGTGGTCTGATCTGTGACGCGAGCGTGCCGAGCTTCCTGCTGACCCACTGGGTCCGCGATCGTTCACGCGGCGAGCGCATCCCGATCGAGACGGTGGTGGCGTCGCAAACCCGTGACACCGCGATGTTCTACGGACTCGAGGATCGCGGTGTGCTGGCGGCGGGCATGAAGGCCGATGTCAACGTGATCGACCTCGACGGGCTCCACATTTACGCACCCCGGATGGTCTACGACCTCCCCGCGGGTGGCCGGCGCCTCATCCAGGAAGTCGACGGGTACTCGTACACGATCTGTAGCGGTGAGATCACCTACGACCACGGCACCCCGACCGGGGCACTCCCCGGTCACCTGGTGCGTGGCCCCCAGACCGTCAGCGCGTGAGCGCCGCGCCCCGGCTCAGCTGGTCTTCGCCCTGAGCCAGTCGATCAGGTGCCGGTTGACCTGATCGGGAACCTCTTGCTGAATCCAGTGGCCGACACCGAGCAGGTCGTGCCGGGTGAGGTCGGCGACGGTGTCGACCATGCGATCTGCGAACTCCGGCCGTAGGCCCGGGTCCCATTCGGCGGTCAGCATCAGCCCCGGGATGTCGAGTGACTGCCGGCCGATGGCGGGATGCTCCGCGGCGTTGCGGTCGGCGTTGCGGTACCAGTTGATGCCGCCCCGAAAACCGGTGCGACCGAACACCGCGCAGTAGTGGGCGAGGTCCGCCGGCGAACCGAGCGGCCGGCCGAGCATGGGCCATGACTCGGGGTTCTTGAACGGATTCATGTTCAGCGTGCCGTCGGCGAGCGCGAACTCCAGCGCGGTGCGGAGGGGGACGCCGGTACGGAAGATCCGGGCGAGGATCGGTTCGACGGTCGCGTCCATTTCAGCTTCCGCGACTCCGGGTTCCTGGAACCACGCGACGTACTGGCGGTCGACGGTGCCCTCGACGATGCCGAGGTGGGTGGCCACGCTCGGGAACGCGAGATACGGCGTGCACAGCCCGGTCACCCCCAGCACGCGCTCGGGGTGCAACACCGGCATCGCCCACGCGACGAAGCCGCCCCAGTCGTGACCAACGAAGAACGCGCGGTCGATGCCGAGCGCGTCGAGCAGGCCGACGAGGTCGCCGGTCAGTTCGGTGAGGCCGTACTCGGCGATGAGGTCGGGCGCGGCACTCGCTCCGTACCCCCGCTGATCGGGTGCGATCGCCCGGAAGCCCGCGTCTGCGACCGGGCCGAGCTGGTGGCGCCACCCGAACGCGAGATCAGGGAACCCGTGGCAGAACACGACCGCGGGACCGGTTCCCATCTGGTGGGTCGAGAGCGTGATCGGGTCGGCGTTCGACCGCCCGACCGTGATCGAGGTTGCCGCTGGAAACCGAGTCATAGCACCTCCGGAGCGCCGGGACGCCCGACGCTACGCGCGTACCCCTGCCCGGTTGACCGAGACCAGCCACTTTTCGCTTGATCGTCGGGCC
>JAENVU010000195.1 GCA_016650415.1 Acidimicrobiia bacterium | reverse complement strand
GTCAATCGGGTCACCGTCGGGGCCCTGTGAATCGAAGACACCCGCCGTCGCCGCGATGAACTCGACCAACTCCTCGACGGTACGCGGCGGGCTGACGGACATGCCGAGCACGGTACCGGTCCCGGTCGGTACGGTGACGGCCGTGACCGCCACCCCGACGCTGACCCTCCACGAGATCGCCGACCGCGTCTGGGTGTGGTTACAGCCGGGCGGCGAGTCCGGAGTCTCCAACGCGGGCGTGATCGGCGATGACGACGGGCTCACGGTGATCGACACGCTGATGGTGCGCTCGCAGTGGGAGCCGTTCGCCGCCGCGGTCAAGACGCTGGGCGAAACCGTCAAGCGCGTGGTCTTGACCCACGCCCACATCGATCACGTCGGTGGGACCGGCGCGTTCCGCAACGCCATGATTCTCGGCTCCCCGATGACGAGCGATCTCCTCGACCAGACGATGCCGGTCGACGCGTACAAGGCCTTCATGCCGGCGTTCACCGAGGGGTTCGACGAACTCGCGGTGACGGGGACGAGACCGGTGTCCCATATCGTCGACGACGTCGCGCAGCTCACCGCGCGCGTCGAGGTGCTGCCGGCTCGGGGCCACACCGACGGTGACCTGATGGTGCTCGTCGACGATGCCGACGTGCTGTTCGCGGGAGACATCTGTTTCTTCGGCGTGACGCCACTCGCGTTCCAGGGCGACCCTGCGGCCTGGGCGGCCGTGCTGGATGTCGTGAGTGACCTGGCCGACACGATCGTCCCGGGCCATGGTCCGATCGGAGGGGCCGCCGAGGTGGCGCACCTGCGCGACTACTTGACTCACTGCGTGGCGGGCTCGATCCCGCCCGGGCCATGGGACACCTGGCTCGAGCGCGCCGAGCGGGACCCGATCAACATCGAGAAGGCCGCGATGCTGCGCAACGGCGAGGACGGTTTCCCCCCGTCCATGCTCAAAGCCCTCGGCCTCACCTGACCCCAACCCCCCGGGCAGCCGGTTTTCAGCGCTCGAATCGCGACCTATTGGTCGCGGAACGCGCGTCGGAATCTGGTGTCACAGGTGGTCGATACGGTGCGTTCATGGATGAACGGCTCACCCACATCGCTTCGGTTCAGCACGGTGTGTTTTCCCGCCAGCAGGCCCGCGAGATCGGAATCGGGCGGAGCACTCTCGCCCACCAGGTTGACCGGCGTCACCTGGACCGGATCGCTGACCACGTCTTTCGTATCGCCGGGTCGACACCGACGGATCGGTCGCACCTCATGGCCACGGTGCTCTCCGCCGGACCCGATGCCGTCGCGAGCAGCTCGGCGGCCCTCGCCCTTCAGGCCATCCGCGACTTCGATGTCCGACCCGCGTTGGTCGTCGTGGGGCGACGGCCGCCTCGGAGCGCCCTGCCCGGCGTCCGGGAGTCCTTTCGATTGCTGGACCATCACCACGTCGTCATCGACGGGATTCCGTGCGCAACGGTTGCGCGCGCACTCCTTGACTACGCGCGCGACGCGACGAGGCGCCAGACGGCGCGCGCCGTTGATGCTGCACTCGCTGCTCGAAAGACGACCCGAGCTGAGCTGCAACGTGTACTCGACGAGCTCGCCGTCAGCGGACGTTCGGGCGTGGTGAACATCCGGGAAATACTCGCGGAGCGTCCCGACGGTTACGAGGCACCTCGGAGCCGGCTCGAAGCCGAGTTCATCGATCTCATCAGCGAGTCCGGCTTCCCCGCGCCGGAGCGCCAAGTCGAACTCGGGAGCCGGTTCGGCTGGGTGGGCACCGTCGATTTCGCGTGGCCACGGGCGCAACTCATCGTCGAGGTCGACGGAGACACGTTCCACAACAGTCTGACCGACCGTGAGAACGATGAGCGCCGAGACCGTGCCCTCGAGATCGAAGGATGGCAGGTGCTCCGCTTCGGATGGAACGACGTGATGCACCGCAAGACGTCGGTGAGCCGCATGCTCCGAACCGCATTGCGTCACGCCGCCTGATTCCGACGCGCGAATCGCGACCTATGGCTCGCGATTCGAGCGCTGGAAACGTCGAAGGGGGTTAGTAGACGCCGGCCAGTTTGGAGTGGTCCCAGCTGGTGGTCTTGACCGGCGACACGCGGATCACGACTCGCTTGGCGCCCATCATCTTCACGCCGTCGCGAACGAGGTCGTTGTCGATCGCGCCCCAGTACTTCTCGTAGACACTCAGGCCGAACTCGAGCACCTCGTCGAGATCGTCGATGACGGCCGCCGTACCGTTGATCGACACGCCTCGGAGCTCTTCGTAGGCGTCGCCGGTCGCGACCAGGACCGTCACCCGCGGGTCCCGGCGGACGTTCACCACCTTCTGACTCTTGCCGTACGTCCAGAACAGGAGGTCGTCACCCTCACGCAGGTACCACATCGTGACGAGATGGGGCGTCCCGTCGGCATTGATCGACGCGACCTGAAGATCGCGGCCGGCATCGAGGAAGTCGCGCATTTCCGTCGGGGTCATGAGGATTTGATCACGTCGAGACATGCGCGGAGCGTAGGGCGTGGCTCGATGGGCTGTCTCCCGATCGGCCACGAACCCGGGGACCCCGGCGGCGTCGCGCTACCGTTCTCGGCCGTGGCGAAGAACCCTGATCCAACTCTCGATTTGTCCACCGCGACGGGCGTCACCCGCACGCTCGACGACTGGACGACGATGTTCCATCTCTGCCTCGTGATCCTCCCGGATCGCCCCGAGGCCAGCGAATGGATTCCCGTCGCCCGGCGCATCTTCGGTGTCCTCGGCGACAGCGACGCGCGTACCGCGTTCGTGATCCCGAGCACCCCGGCGATCGCGGAACGCATCCTCGGTGACGATGCCGGCACGGACATGGTGTTCGTCGACCCCGACCGCTCGTTCGTGACGAGCCTCGGACTCGAACATCTCCCGGCGTTCGTCCACATCCGTCAGGACACCAGCGTCGGCACCTCCGCCGAAGGGTGGGATCCCGCGGCGTGGCAGAAGGTCGCCCGTGACATCGCGAAGGCCATGGCCTGGACCGTGCCCGATGTCGCACCGCCGGGCGGCGCGATCCCGCGCCGGACCGCCGGTTGGGCCGTCTGACCGAGATCCGCACAGGTCGGAACGCTCCAGACCCGTCAAAGATGCCTCAGACGGCACAAGAGCAACACCAGCCACACCGGTATCACACTTTCGCGGTCCGTGCGCGTTTCTCGTGTCCGTGAAGCTCCTGGTCAGGGGCCTTTCTGACGTCTGAGATGGCCACCCCCGGCATCGTCGTTTAGTGTTTCGGGAACCGCTTGACCGCTCCAATGTGTTTCGACGCGTGGTCATTCGGCCAGTTCCCCTCGCCTGAGATCGTGTCCGCACGGACACTTTTCATGCAAGGGACCGACGGCGGCCCGACACTTCAAGCCAAAGGGAGTCCCCCAGATGAACCTCCGGACGAAGGTCTCGGTCGTCATCCTCGTTACCACCACGGCGGTCGCCGGCCTCGCGCCGGCGCTGTCCGGCGCCAGCCCGGTCGACGACAAGCGTCGCCAGGCCGCAGAAATCCAGCGCCAGATCGACGCCAACGACCACCAGATCGTGACCCTGTCCGAGCAGCTCAACGGCGCGACCTACCGGATCAATCAGGCTCAGGCCGGTATTGACGAAGCCAAGCGTCGCACCGACATTGCCGAAGCCGAGCGCCGTCGGATCCGCAACATCCTCAGCCGCCGTGCCGCCCAGATGTACCGCGGTGCCGGCAGTGCGTCTCCGCTCGAGCAGATGGACGTCAAGAACGTCGGCGAGCTCGCGAGTCGATCGAAGTACGCCGCGGCCGCAGCAGACCGGGACGACATCCTGATCTCCAAGCTCCAGCAGGCGAAGGAAGATCTCGCCGCTCGCAAGGCCGACCTCGAACGCCAGCAGGCCGCCGCGCAAGCCGAAGCGGCTGCCGCGACTGCATCCAAGGCTCGGCTCGACGGCGCGAACCGGCAGCAACAGGCGTTGAAGGCCCAGGTGAACGGTGAGATCGCCGCGATTCTCGAACGCGAGGCCAGGGCCCGCGACGCCGCCCAGCAAGCCGCGGCGGCCCAACGCGCCACCACGCAACGTTCGAGCGGTTCGAGCGGTTCGAGCGGTTCGAGCGGTTCGAGCGGTTCGAGCGGTTCGCGGGCGAGCATTCCCGTCAACGTCCCGAACGTTCCTGCGCCCAACGCCCGCGCCGCGACTGCGGTGGCGTTCGCCAAGGCTCAGATCGGCAAGGGCTACGTCTACGCGACGTCCGGCCCGAACACGTACGACTGCTCCGGTCTGACGGCACGGGCCTGGCAAGAGGCGGGCGTGAGCCTCGCCCACTACTCGGGTGCGCAGTACCAGCAGACCATGCGCATCGGGTCGGGCGACCTGCAACCGGGCGACCTGATCTTCTACGGCCCCGGCGGCTCGAACCACGTCGAGATCTACATCGGCGGCGGCATGGTCGTCTCGGCCTCCAACCCGTCGAGCGGAGTGAAGCTCAGCGGAGTTCGGTACGGCACCGCGTCCGGCTACGGCCGGGTCCGATAAGTCGGCTCACCGCTGAACGCTTCCCCGCCCGGTAGCGACCTCCGGCTCACCCGCTTCTCCCATGGTGCGGGCTGTGCCTGCAAGCTCTCTCCCGATGACCTTCGCACGGTGCTGGGCATGGTGCGCGGTCTGGATCGGCCCGACGACCCCGACCTCCTCGTCGGGTTGGATACCGCGGACGATGCGGCGGTGTACCGCCTGCGCCCCGATCTGGCGTTGGTCCTGACGACCGACTTCTTCACCCCGATCGTCGATGACCCATTCGACTGGGGACGCATCGCTGCGACCAACGCGCTCTCCGACGTCTACGCCATGGGCGGCGACCCGATCTTGGCCTTGAACCTCGTCGCCTGGCCGCGCGAGGGACTCCCGTTCGAACTCCTCGCCCGCGTGATCGACGGCGGCGCCGCCGCGGTCACAGCCGCCGGAGCCATCGTGGGTGGCGGCCACTCCATCGACGACCCCGAGCCCAAGTTCGGCCTGGCCGTCGTGGGCACGGTCGAGCCCGATCGCGTCTGGCGCAATGCCGGTGCGCGGCCCGGCGATCGGCTGGTGCTCACCAAGCCGCTCGGTCTCGGCGTGATCTCCACCGCGGTCAAGCGCGACCTCGCGCCCGAACCGTTGATCGCCACGGCGATCGACCTCATGACCACGTTGAACGCCGGCGCCCGCGATGCCGGGCGGGCTCTCGGCGACGCCATCCACGCCGTGACCGACATCACCGGCTTCGGGTTGCTCGGTCACCTCGGTGAGATGGCACGCAGTTCGGACATGTCGGCCACGATCCATCACCGCGCCCTCCCGGTGATCGACGGCGTTCGGGACCTCATCGCGAAGGACTGCGTCGCCGGCGGCACCCAGCGCAACCACGCCTTCGTCAGTGAGTTCACCGACTGGGGGGTTATCGACCAGTCTGAGCAGTTCATCCTGGCGGATGCACAAACGTCCGGCGGGCTGCTCCTCGCCGTCGACCCCGACGCCACCGATGCGCTCCTCGAGCAACTCCGACGGGCCGGTACGCCCGCAGCCGCCGTGGTCGGGACGGTCACCGCCGGCGACGCCGGCCATCTCCGCGTCGACTGAGCGCACGTCCCCGACCATCCCCCGACATCCAAATGTCGGGCGCTACCGTCGATTGCCGTCGGGCGTCGCCCGATTCCCGGGAGGACCGCACGTGCGGCGAAGGCTGAAACCGACGGATCACGAACCTCACATCGTCGTCGCGGGCGTAGCCCTGACCGCCAGCGTGGTCGCCCTCATCGCGCTCAGCGTCCCTGCCGCCGCCGCGGCCGGGTGGTCGCGAACGCCGGCCGCCGGAACCGCGGGTGCCGCCATCCGCGTGGCCTCGTCGCCGACCACGCTGTGCCAGTGGAGCCAACCGGCCGCGGATGCAGCGTCGGGTTCCGCCGCCGAACCCGCCGGAACCGCGGGGACCGGCCCGAACGCCGACGCCGTCGGCGCGCCGCAGACCTTCGATGGCACCTCGGTGGAGATCCGGCTCGAACGCGCGGGCAGCGTCACCGACCTCGCCACGCTGGAAGTCACCCCCGGTGGCGCCTGGGCCGGATCGTTCACGGTGCCCGAGCCGACCGTGGTCGCAGCCGGCGAGTACGACCTGATCGCGCGATGTGTGATCGACCGCACCGATCTGGACGGGCGCCGCACCTTCGATTTCGATCCGCTCACCTTCTCGGTGGTCGATGCTCCGCCGCCCACCACGATCACGATCCCGACGGAGCTGGTCCCACCGATCACCGTCATCAACCCCAGCCCGCTCGAAGTCGAGGGCGAACAACTCGATCGTCGGGCCGAGCCGGCTGCGGCCTCGGCGTCGGCCGCCGCGGACGTGCCCACCCTTCCGAAGACCGGCGACGGCACGCTCGCCGTCGCGGTGTCGGGTATCGGCGCGCTGCTCCTCGGCGTCGGCGCGCTCTGGTGGGGATCCCGCTACGCGCGGCCCGCCGGGCACACCTAGCCCCGACGGGCTCGAGCCCGAGCGCTACGGAATGACGAGCATCCCGAGTTCGGCCTCGAGCTGGGGTCGCGGTTTCGCTCCCAGCGCCTGACGCTCCAAACGGCCGTTCCGGAACAGTGCGATCAGCGGGATGCTCTGGACCTCGTACTGCTGCGCGAGCGCGGGTTCCTCGTCGATGTTGACCTTCACCACCTTGTACGAGCCCTCGCGCATTCGCGCGATCTGTTCGACGATCGGCCCGACCTGCTTGCACGGGCCGCACCACGGCGCCCAGAAGTCGACGATGACCGGCAGGTCACTTTCCAGGACCTCAGTAGGGAAGGACGCCGTCGTGACCCGTGCGACCGGGCCCTCGGGTGGCGGTTCGGGGAGCGCGGCCGACGGCGTCTGGCCGGCCACGACCTGATCGAGCCAGGCCTGGGCATCCTGCACGCTTTCGAGCGCGACCTGGTGACCCATCGGATACTCCAGCGAGACCAACCGAACACCGTGCTCGTCGAGCACTGCGGCGAGGTGACGGGCCGCACTGACCGGAATCATCGGGTCCTCGGTGCCGTGCTGGAGCAGAATCGGCACGGACACCGCCGCGTCCCAGTCGATCGCGATCGCATCCCCGGGCGGAGCAAACGGGCTCATCGCCAGTACGCCTGCCGGTCGGATCGAATCCCCGGCCCGAATCGCCAACAGCAGCGCGAGGCCCGCACCTTGGGAGAACCCGCCGAAGATCGCGTCCTCCCGGGCGAGCCCCAACTCCGCGCACTGCTCGTCGATGAAGACGTCGAGCAGGTCCAATGCCGCCACGAACCCCTCGGCGTCCACGCCCTCCTCGGTAATGGGAAACCAGGCGTAGCCGGGCGCGCCCGGCGCGTCGAACGGAGCCCGAGGCATCACTGCGACGAAGCGACCGGTCGGATCCAGATGCGGCAGCAGCGCGCCCAGATCGCGCTCGTCCGAGCCGTACCCATGGAGCAGGACGAGCAATCGGTTCGCGTCGCTGCCGCGAATGACGTTGGTGACCAGAGACATGCGTCGGCCCTTTCCGGACGGGATGACGGTGCGTCACAGGGCATCGTAGGGTGGCGCTCTCCCGGATCAGGAAGGAACCACCATGAGGCTCGGCGTCAACCTCGGATATCAGGACTGGGGCACCGGTCTGGCCCGCGCCGTCGCGTCGGCGCAGGAAGCCGAGCGGCTCGGATTCCACTCGGTCTGGACCGCCGAGGCCTACGGGACGGATTGCATCACGCCGATCGCGTGGATGATGGGTCAGACCGAGACGATCAACTTCGGTTCCGCGATCATGCAGATGCCGGCGCGCACCCCGGCGATGACCGCCATGACCGCGGCGACGCTCGACCTCATGAGCGGCAACCGGTTCCTCATGGGTCTCGGCCTCTCCGGACCCCAGGTCGTCGAAGGTTGGCACGGCCAGGCCTACGGCAAACCCCTCGCGAAGACGCGTGAGTACGTCGAGATCGTCCGCACGATCCTGCGCCGCGAAGCGCCGCTCGAACACCACGGCCCGCACTACGACATCCCGTACTCCGGCGCCGACGCGACCGGGCTCGGCAAGGCCCTCAAGATCATCGTCCACCCCAATCGGGCCGACATCCCGATCTACCTCGCGGCGATCGGTCCGAAGAACGTCGAACTCACGGCCGAGATCGCCGACGGGTGGCTGCCGATCTTCTTCTCCCCGTACCGCTTCCGCGACACCTATGGCGCCGCCCTCGACGCCGGGTTCGCCACGGCGGGCACGGGAAAGAGCCTCGACGCGTTCGACGTCGCTCCGACCGTCACCGTTATCGTCGGCGACGACCTCGACATGCTGCGCGGGTTCGTGAAGCCGATGGCCGCGCTGTACATCGGTGGGATGGGAGCGCGAGGCAAGAACTTCTACAACGACCTCGCCTGCCGCTACGGCTTCGAAGCCGCCGCCAAGGAGATCCAGGATCTCTACCTCGACGGCAAGAAGAAGGAGGCGGTCGCCGCGGTTCCCGATGAACTCGTGGACGAGATCGCGCTGATCGGACCGAAGGAGCGCATCGCAGACCGGTTCGGCGCGTGGGCGGAGTCCGGCATCACCACGATGATCCTGGGCGCTCAGCAACCGGAGGCGCTCCAGATCATGGCGGAAATCGCGCTGTAGCGATCCGATGACGTTTCGCGCGGTGATCTTCGACCTCGGTGGCGTGGTGTTCCCGTCGCCGTTCGACGCGTTCGACGAGTACGAACGGACCGTCGGTCTTCCCGAACGGTTCGTTCGATCGGTCGTCGCGGCGAGCGCCGAGGACGGTGCGTGGGCGCGGTTCGAACGTTCCGACATCGACTTCGCCGAGTTCTGCCGGGCGTTCGAAGCCGAGTGTGCAGCGGCCGGCGGCGACGTCGATGCGGTCGAGCTGATGCGAGGCGTCACGACCGGGTTCGCCCCCCGACCGGCGATGACCGGCGCGATCCGCACGATCCGCGACCGCGGCCTGCAGGTCGGTGCCCTCACCAACAACTGGGCGGCGACCGGCGACCGGACCGAACCGGAAGGACCGGCCGATCTCGGCTTCCACACCGTCGTCGAATCCGCGATCGAGGGAATCCGGAAACCGGATCCGCGGATCTATCACCTCGTCTGCGAACGACTCGCGGTGACCCCCGTCGAGTGTGTGTTCCTCGACGACCTCGGCGTGAACCTCAAGCCAGCACGGGCATTGGGAATGACCACCATCAAGGTCGTCGACGCTCACGATGCGCTCGACGAACTCGCCGGCCATCTCGGTTTCTCCCTCGCGGTCGACTGATGGAGCTCTTGCTCATCCGCCACGCGGTTCCGGAGCGCATCACCACCGAACAGTCCGGTGGCGAACCCGCGGATCCGTCCCTGACCGACGCCGGCCGCCATCAGGCGGACCGCCTCGCCGCGTGGCTCGCCATCGAGGGCGTCGATCACATCGTCAGCTCGCCCCTCCGCCGGGCCGGCGAAACCGCGGCGCCGGTGGCCACCGCCCTCGGCATCGACGTCGAAGTCGACCCCGAACTGTGTGAGTACGACGCGGCGGCCGACAGTTACATCCCGATCGAGGAGATGCGTGCCGAGAACAGTGAGCGGTGGCAGGCCATGGTCGAGGGCCGGTGGGCCGACTACGGCGGCGAACCACCGGATCAGTTTCGCGGGCGGATCATCCCGTGCATCGATCGGATCATCGCCGCCCACCCGGGTCGGAAGGTCGCCGCGGTCTGCCACGGGGGCGTGATCAACGTGTATCTCGCCTCGGTGCTCGACATCGACCGGCATCTCTGGTTCGATCCGGAGTACACCTCGATCAGCCGAGTCCGGGCCTCACGGTCCGGCGCGCGGTCGATCGAGAGCATCAACGAGCGCGCGCATCTCGTCGGTCGGAGGGAGCAGCAATGACCGTGACGACGACCACGCTCGGCCCGGTGACGGTGATCTCGATCGACCGACCCGAAGCGCGCAACGCGGTTGATCGGCCCACCGCCGCGCTCCTGGCCGCGGCCTTCCGGGCATTCGATGCCGACGCCGACGCGTCGGTCGCCGTGCTCACCGGCGCGGGTGGCACGTTCTGTGCCGGAGCGGACCTCAAGGCGTTCGGGACGGACCGGGCCAACTCCGTCAGTTCCGACAACGACGGACCGATGGGGCCGACGCGACTGGTCCTCTCGAAGCCCGTCATCGCGGCGATCGAGGGCTACGCCGTGGCGGGCGGCCTCGAACTCGCCGTGTGGTGTGACCTACGGGTGATGGCCGAGGACGCCGCCTTCGGCGTGTTCTGCCGCCGCTGGGGGGTCCCGTTGATCGACGGCGGCACGGTGCGCCTGCCGCGATTGATCGGCCATTCCCGAGCCCTCGACCTCATCCTGACCGGGCGTGAGGTCGGCGCGGAGGAATCGCTGGCCATGGGACTGGCGAATCGAGTCGCACCAGCCGGTCAGGCGCTGATGACGGCGATCGAACTCGCCCGCGAGATCGCGCGTCACCCGCAAGCGTGTCTGCGAGCGGACCGGCGATCCGCCTACGACCAATGGTCGATGCCCGTCGATGCGGCCTTGATTCACGAACTTCGTGAAGGCCGCGAAGTGCTCCGATCGCCGGAACTCGCGGTCGACCGGTTCGCCCGGGGCGACGGCCGCCACGGAGCCCCTGTCGATTGACCCGGCGCCGCCCCGGCGCCGCCGTGCGCCACAAAAGGTCAAATTGGTACTTTCCAATTTTGTAGAACTCAACCACGGAGAGCGCGTCACCGAAACGGATTCCGTACCCGGGTAACGGACTCGGGCCAATGAAAGGAATCCCCCAGTATGAACCCGGTCCAGAATCCCCCCCGTGAGCGTCGCCGCCGCGGAGCAATCCTCCTGCTCGGCATCGGCGCATTCGGCCTCGCCGCCGCGTCCGCGGCCAGCCTCGGCGGCCTCACCAGCTCGAGCCTCGGAGCCGACAACGGCGCCGTGTCGAGCTGTGACTCCAACGGTGTGACCATCGCGTACGGCGCCCCGGCGTACGACGGCACCGCCGGCCTCTACAAGATCAGCACCGTCACCGTGGGCGGCATCGACGCCGCCTGCGCCGGCAAGACCGTCGCCGTCACGCTGTCGGACACGCTGCGAACGCGTCCCTCGGTTCGGGCTCGGCCGTCATCGCCGGTACCACGGCGTCGATCACGTTGAGCGCCCCCGCCAACGCCAAGCTCGTTGTCGGCGCTGCTGCCGTCATCAGCTAGTTGATCCGGATGCGGCGCCGGAGATCCTCCGGCGCCGCACTCCGCATCGAGTCTTCGCTCCGTGCGTACCCGCCGAATGCTTCAGAACCTCACCGCGACACTGTTCGCGGTGGTCGTGGCATCAGCGGTCGGCGTCTCGGCCGCGAGTTTGAACGGCATCACCGCCGCGAGCATCGGCGCGTGGAACATCCCCGGCTCCACGGGAGCGCCCACGGTCGTGACCTGGAGCGGCTTCACCGCCCGGAACAACACCAGCCTCAACGGCGCCCCGCTCGACGGCGGTGGCACCTGGATCGCCCAGTTCGGAACTTGGCGGGTCAAAAAGAATGAAGCGACCTCGTCCAATACCGGGTACTCCAACCTCACGACTTCGATCGGCACGGTGAACGCGGCCGCCGAGACGACGATCAACCTCGGAGGAAACCCGAGTTCGGGCCTCGTCGCAATGAGCAACGGCACCTCCTTCGTGTTCGCGCAATACGAGAAATCGTCCGGTGGACGGGTCCGATTGTTCAAGTACGTGTCCGGAGCCGTCACCCTGCTCGGCGAAGCGACCGGCACTGGCGGTCCCGCCGTTTCAGTCATGCGCCTCGACGCGACCACGAACACCATCAAGGTGTCGTGGAATGGCGCCGTTGTAGTGACGTACACGCTGACGGCCACTGAAGTCGCGCTGTTCAAGAGTGCAGGTCACACACGTTTCGGGATCTTCGCCGACGGTGACGCAGCGACCACCTTCGACGATTTCCACATCGACATCTGACGACCATGCCGACCACGACGCTCGAACGCCGGCCCCAACGAATTCCGCGGCGTCGCGAGTCCTCGTTCGCCCGCGCTCCCATGCGACCCGGGGACGCGCCCGGGCCGGCCTCGGAACCGATCGAACTCCGCCGACCTGAACCCGCGCCGACGATCTGGTTGCCCCCGGAACCGGATGAACCCGGAGATCCGGCGGCCGGCCTGACCCGCGCCGAGCGCCAGGCGGCGCGGCGGCGCGCGGTCGGTCAGGGTCGAACTCGTCGGGTGATCGGCGACGTCGTGATCTTCGGGCTGATCGCCGTCGCACTCTGGTTCACGTGGCCGGTCCGATTCGGTGGGGCAACGACCTTTGTGGTCGTCCATGGTCACTCCATGGATCCCACGTTTCGCAGTGGCGATCTCGTTGTCGTGCGGAAAACCAATCAGTACCGCGTCGGTGACATCGCGGCGTATCACATTCCCAAAGGTGAGGCCGGCGAGGGCAGCGGCGTGATCCACCGGATCGTGCGCCGTGAGGGTGACCACTTCGTGTTCAAGGGCGACAACCGCACAACGGAAGACCAATGGCGACCGCGGGCCTCCGACATCCAGGGCAAACTCGCGGTCCGGCTTCCTCTCCCCGGCGAGACCTTCTGGGCCCTCGTGCCGTGGGCGTGGTGTGTCACCGTCGGGATCGTCGTGATGTGGATGTTCTGGCCGCCGCGAGAGGCGCGCCGAACCCGAGGCGGCGCAACCTAGGATCGGACACGGCCTCGATTTCGCACCCGACGGAGGAACCATGGCCGGACCCGAAACCGACAAGACGCGCACGGTCGCCGACATCATGAGTCGTCCCGTGGTCACGGTCTCTCCCGACGACAAGATGGCCGAAGCGGCCGCCACGATGCGGGAACGGCGCGTGGGGTCGGTGGTCGCGGTCGATGGCAACCGACCCCTCGGCATCCTGACCGAGCGTGACCTCATCAAGTTCACCGCCGCGGGTACGGCCCCGACCGCGGCAACGGTCTCCGAGTGGATGACCGAGGCACCGGATTCCGTCGGTCCCGACGTCGACGTGAGTACTGCGTTCGCCAGCTTGTCGGAACACGGCTACCGCCACATTCCCGTCGTCGACGGCGGAGAACTCGTCGGCATCGTCTCCATGCGAGACCTCATGCGCATCGCCCAGATCCAACCGGCGGAGCACCTCGCCCACGAGATCCCGCGCGGGCTCGAAGGTGTCATCGTCGCCGAGACCGACATCGGTGACGTGCGCGGCCTCGAAGGCTTTTACCACTACCGCCAATACAACGCCGTCGATCTCGCGGAGCACCGCACTATCGAAGACGTATGGCACCTCATGTTCGAGGGCCACCTCCCGTCACTCGCGGAACGGGCCGCGTTCATGGCGAAGGTCGCACCCTTGCGTGAGATCCCGGCTCCGGTCCTCGCGGTCCTGCCGCCGATCGCGAACGTGGGGACGAGTGCGCCGCCACTCGACATGCTGCGGACGACGCTCTCGCTGATCGGCGCGCACCTCGGATTCCGGCCGTCACTCGACATCGAGACCGATGAACTCCGCGCCCAGGCGCTGCGCGTCTGTGCGGTGGTCCCCACGCTGCTGACGTCCATTCACCGGATCCAGCACGGCCTCGAACCGATCGCCCCCGATCCCGAGCTCGCCTACGCCTCGAACTACCTCTACATGCTGCACGGCGAAGTCCCGCCGGCCGATCATGCCCGCGCCGTCGAGCAGTACCTCATCTCGACCGTCGATCACGGCTTCAACGCGTCGACGTTCACGGCGCGCATCATCACGTCGACGGGCGCCGATCTCGCGGCGGCGGTCGTCGGTGCAATCGGTGCACTGTCCGGCCCACTCCACGGCGGCGCACCGAGCCGCGCGCTCGACATGCTCGACTCCATCGGCACGCTCGACAACGCGGAGCCGTGGCTGCGTGCCGCCGTCGAACGGGGTGACCGGCTCATGGGCTTCGGCCACCGCGTGTACAAGACCGACGATCCGCGTTCGGTCATGTTGCGGGGTGTGGCCGAGCGCCTGGGTGGCCCGAACGTCGAACTCGCGGAGCAGATCGAAGCCAAGGCGATCGAGGTCCTCGCGGAGTTGAAGCCCGGCCGGAAGCTGTACACCAACGTCGAGTTCTACGCCGGCATCGTCATGGATCGTTGCGGGCTCCCCCGCGAGATGTTCACCCCGACATTCGCGTCGAGTCGCGTCATCGGCTGGTGTGCCCACATCCTCGAACAGGCCGCCGACAATCGCCTCATCCGCCCCAGCGCCCAATACGTCGGCCCGCCGCCACCCCAACCCCTCCCGGAACTGGCGTAAGACCGTCCGCGGTCAGGAAGGCGTCTGCAACACCCAGAGCGGCAAGGTCGCCCGATGCTCCCCGCCGACGTAACACCGCACCTCGACCGCTCCGAAGCGTTCGACGGGCACGTTGCGCAGGTCGAAGGTGATCGGGAGGTTGAGGTTCTCCCCCATCATCAGCTGGGTCTCGCCGAGTTGGATCTCGCCGGAGATCTCCGCCAGCTCGGCGCCGTCCTCGTCCACGACCACGACCCGGACTTCGTGGGGCCGTTCGGCCTCGAGCCGGTCGAGCTCCAACACGATCGCCAGGTGGACCCCCAACGGCGCCGGGAGTTGTTCCCGGTAGCAGCGGGTGATGCCACCCGAGGCGACGAAGAGGAGGCCTTCGCGCACTTGGGCGAAGTCGGCGAGCATTGAAGTCGTGATGTCCATCAAGCGGTCAGCGTACGCCTCGCTCCCCACCGGGCCGCGCACCAGGCCCCACGAATTGACGATGGCCGCGGCACGGATCAGCATGCGCCGATCCGTTCGTGCCGGAGGAGTCCGTATGTCCAGCCGCGTCCCCTTGGTCGACTACTTGGCCTTGGAACCCGAGCCGCATTTGGTGGCTCACGAATGTGTGAGCTGTGGAGCCCGCTATTTCGATCGTCGGAACGGGTGTGCCAACTGTTTCGGGACCGAGTTTCACGACGTCGACGTCGCGACCACCGGAGAGGTCCGAGCGTTCACGATCGTCGCCTACGCGGCGCCCGGGATCGAGACACCCTTCGTCGCCGCAGTCGTCGACTGCGAGGGCACCAGCGTCCGGGCGAACCTCATCAACGTGACCCCCGACCCCGAACACGTCAGCCTGGGGATGAAGGTCCGCCTCGCGACCAACTCCGTCGGCACCGATGCCGCGGGCACCGAAGCAATCGGGTTCGGCTTCGAGCCGATCTCGAACTGAAGGAGCACTCATGAGTGACGACGTTTGGATCCTCGGCATCACCATGACCAAGTTCGGGAAGCGCCCGGACGAGGACACGATCGACCTCGCGGCCGAAGCCGTGCACGCGGCGTTGGCTGATGGCGGTGTGACGATGGCCGACATGGGCATCCTCGCCGCGGGCAACCTCATGGGCGGCGCCGGCGGGATCGGCCAGGCGCTCCAGAAGCAGGTCGGCCAGACCGGGATCCCGGTCTACAACGTCGCCAATGCCTGCGCGACCGGCGCGACCGCGTTGCGCACCGCGATCATGGCGATCAAGGCCGGCGAGTGCGACTACGGGCTCGCAGTCGGCGTCGAGAAGTTGTCGGGCGTCGGGCTCCTCGCGGGCGGCAGCCGTGCCGCCGACCGCGACGAGTGGACCCCGCACGGTCGCTACGGCGCAGTGGCCGGCGTCGACGGTCGGATCGGTACCGAGACCATGCCCGGAGTCTTCGCCCAGGTCGGCATGGAGTACGGCCACAAGTACGGCGGCACGAGCTTCGAACTCTTCGCCCGAATCTCGGAGAAGAACCACTCACACTCCACGCTGAACCCACTCGCGGCGTACAGCAAGAAGATGAGCCTCGACGAGATCATGAACGACATCATGATCGCCTACCCCAACACCCGCCCGATGTGTTCGGCCAACTGCGACGGTGCCGCCGCGGCCGTCGTGGTGTCGGACGCCAAGCTCAAGACGCTCAGCCTCGAACAACAGCGGCGCGCGGTCAAGGTCTCGGCGTCGGTGCTGACCACCGACCCGTGGCAGGAGGCGTGTCAGATCCTCCCCGATGTCAACACGCTGACCCGGAACGCGGCGAAGCAGGCGTACGAAGCGGCGGGGATCGGTCCCGAGGATCTCGACCTCGTCGAACTCCACGACTGTTTCGCGACCGCCGAACTCGTCCACTACGACAACCTGATGCTGTGCGAGGAGGGCGGCGCGGTCGACTTGTTCGAATCCGGCGCCACCTGGCGGGATGGCTCGATGCCGGTCAACGTCTCGGGCGGACTCGAATCGAAGGGTCACCCGATCTCGGCGACCGGCATCGCCAACATCTGGGAGGTGTGCCATCACCTCCGAGGTGAGGCCGGTCCCCGCCAGATCGAGAACGCCAAGGTCGGCCTCGCCCACGTGATCGGGCTCGGCAGTGCCTGCGGCGTCCACATCCTCGAACGCGCCGCGTAAGCCCTGACCTTCCGCTCTTGATTCGCGCTAGCGAATCAGGGGGTCTCGGGGGAGGCCGAGGATTCGCTCGCCGATCTGGTTGCGCTTGATCTCGGACGTGCCGCCGGCGATCGACATGGCCCGGTGCATGAGCACGAGGAATCCGGTCATCGCCGCGGGACCGTCGAGGAACGCGAGATCCGAACCGCTGAGCGCGGCCAGGATCGCCGCCGCCTCGTGGCCGATCTCGGAGAGCACGAGCTTGGTGACGTTGCCGGTCGCGACGCCGTCGACGCCCGCAACCGCGCGGTTCGCACTACGAACGTTGAGCAATGTCATCGCTTCGGACGTCGCGATGTACTGACCCACGCGCCCCGCGCCGCCGGGCAGGCGGTCCGGATTCGCATCGAAGGGCGCGATCAGCGCATCACCGGGGAGTGACATCCCACCCTGACCGCCACCGATGCTGACGCTCTCGTTGCCGAGTGTGGCCCGCGCAACCGTCCAACCGCCGTCGACCGGTCCGACGACATCGTCATCGGGCACGAACACGTCGTTGAAGAAGACCTCGTTGAACTCGGCGTTGCCCGTGACCATGCGCAGCGGTCGGACCTCGACCCCTTCGGCTTTCATGTCGATCACCACTGTGGTGATGCCGTTGTGCTTCGGAACATCGGGGTTGGTGCGCACCGTGGCCAGGCCGTACTTCGCCTGGTGGGCACCACTCGTCCAGATCTTCTGACCGTTGATGAGCCAGCCGCCGTCGACCCGGGTCGCCTTCGTGCGCACGCCCGCGGCGTCCGATCCGGCGTCGGGCTCGCTGAACAACTGACACCAGATGAGTTCTTGGTTCACGGCCGGTCGCACCCACCGCGAGACCTGGTCAGTCGTGGCGTGCTGGATCAACGTGAGGATCACCCAGCCCGTGATACCGAGCGCCGGGCGGGAGACACCGGCCGCGGCGAACTCCTGCTCGATCACCAACTGCTCGATCGCGCTCGCGTCACGGCCCCACGGCGCCGGCCAGTGCGGCATCGCGTAGCCGGAGTCGACCAGGCGCGCGCGTTGGGCATCGGCGTCCAGCCCGTCGAGCGTCGCGACGAACTCGCGGACCGTGGCCCGGATCGCTTCCGCCTCGGGCGGCAGATCGACCGAGCGTTCGCGCCGCACACCGTTCCGGGTGAAGTCGGTGACGTCGATCGACGCGGCACCCGCGTCGATCACGGACTCGATCGCCGTCGCCCGCCGAAGATAGAGGTGGGCGTCGTGTTCCCAGGTGAAGCCGATACCCCCGTGCACCTGAATGTTGAGCTGCGCATCGAGGTCACCGGCGGGAACGGCGAGCGCGGCCGCGATCGCGGCGGTGTACGAGAGCTGATCGCCGCCCACCGACGCCGCGCGTGCGGCATCCCACACTGCGGCCGTGGAGAGTTCGGCGGCAACGAGCATGTTGGCGCAGTGATGCTTGACCGCCTGGTACATCGCGATCGGGCGACCGAACTGCTCCCGCACCTTGGCGTACTCGGCCGCCATCTCGGTGCACTCGCGGGCGATCCCCGTCGACTCGGCCGCGAAGAGCACCCGGGCGTAGTCGACGAGCACCTGCCGGGCGCCGGGCAGGATTTCTGCGGCCGCGCCATCGAGCACCACGCGCGCCGCGCGTCGGGTCGGGTCCATGTTCGGCGGCGTGGTGACCGTCGCACCCGCCGCGCGCAGGTCGACGATCGCGACATCGTCGCCGACCGGGACGAGCAGGACCTGCGCGAGCGATCCGCCGATGACCGCGCCGGTCGATCCCGCTGCGGTCCCATCATCGATCGTGATGTCGCCGTCGAGGGCGACGGCACCGATCGTCGAGCCGTCCGCGAGGCCCGGCAGCAACCGAGCCTGGGTCGAATCCGGCGCCGCCGCCGCGATGACGGCGCTCGCGATGACCGTCGGGACAAATGGGCCCGGCGCGACCGCGCGGCCCAGCGCCTCGACGACGATGACGAGTTCCGGCAGCCCGAATCCCGATCCGCCATGGGCCTCGGGGAGGTGGAGACCCAGCCACCCCAGCGCGCTGAGTTCGCCCCAGAACTCGGGCAGGGCTTCCTCCGGCGCCTCCAACAAGGCCCGCGACGCCGCCCGGGCCTGGTGGCGGACGAGGAAGTCCGAAGCAGTGTCCATGAGCGCACGGTGGTCTTCGGTGATCGCGATCGACATCAAGCGTCCTTCGAGGTGTGATCCAACCCGGCGGGGCCGGCGAAGCGGTGCGGAACCATCGGAACCGCCCGCGATTCTTAGGCGGCCGACGGCCCGTTCGTCCACAGCGCCCGGACGCCAGCGCACCGCCGCTGTCATGCGGCGCCGTCAATTCGGAGCGATATATGCAACAATCGTTGCGACCGCGGCGGTTTTCGTCATCCCGGGGGACCCGGTCGCCGCGGCGGGACCGTGTTCGGCAACGCCGACGCGGACCCTCGTCGGCACTCGGACGAGCGATTCACCTCCGCCCTGGCGCCGAACGAGCGCGTCGACGCCACCACGGCGGTCCCGTCCACTTCGACTCCGGCAGTGACAGCTGTTGGGACGGCGGCTCCATCACCGGAACGTGGGGTCCGTCCACGACGTGGAGCAGCTACACAACAAGACCGGGTTCTCCTTCGCCGGTCCGCGGTTCACGCTCGATTCGCCTCGGGTGTTCAACACGGGCGATGGCATCAACGTCAACGACAACGCCGACGACGACTTCCTCATCAAGGGCGCGACGTCGCGTTCTCGGCCCGTCGATCCGACGGCACGAACTTCGACGATCATCTCAACACCTGGACCATCAGCAACTCGCTCGTCCGGCTCCAGGCAATGCCGAAGGTCCACAAGGGAACCGTCGCCGGTCATGGTGGGTTCTTCAAATGGGACGACCGCGCGCCGCTCAGCCCGAAGCTGAATACCTCGAACAGCACCTTTCGCGCCGACCAGGACGCCAACCACCAGGATCTCAACCTGCCGACCGGCTACGACGTGACCTGCTCCAACAACACGATGGTCTGGCTCGGCGACGGTCCGTTCCCCGGCTCGTTGCCCTCCTGCTTCACGGTCACGACCGTTCGCTCGGTATGGGACCACGACGCCGGGGAGCGCAGGAACGAGCGACTTCACTTCGGCGCGGGGCAAGGTGGTGTTCAAGGGGACCCAGGTCCACAAGACCGTGTCGGTGAAGGTGACGCCGGATACCAACAATGAGTCCGACGAAACAATGCACGCGCTAATCGCCGGGGTCGACGGCGGCATCCCGGTCCACCGCCGGCCTCCGGGTCGTCAGTAGCGTCTGACCGCAGACGGCAGGAACGACCAGAGGGGTGTCCATGCGGTTGCTTCGCCGCCGAGCGGAACGACTCCCGACCGAAGAGCGGTTCCTGGCCATCAGCCACGGTTACCGCGGGCTGGTCGGGCGCGACCCGTCGTCCGCGGAACTCGAAGCCTTCGAACAGCACCTGGCGGACGACCAGTCGGTGGGCGATCAACTCCTCGCGCTCGCCTCGTCGCCCGAGTGTCTCCGGCGGGCGATCGACGGGCTCGACGCCGCGGGCTCCGGCGACGAGGACTTCGTGGCCCGCTGCTACGAGACGCTCCTGCGCCGTGACGCGGACCCGTCCGGTCTCGCCCACTACGTCTCCCGCCTGCGCGACGGCGACTCCCGAGAGACGATCGCGATGGTCTTGGCCGGGAGCGACGAGCACGTCAACCACATTGCCGCCGAGGCCTACCCGCTCCCCGATCTCATCGCTGCGTTTCCCGAGCGGTACGCACGCGCGCACGACGCCTCCGGCGCCGAGACCACCTGGTGTTACGTCGCGGACTCCGAAGCCGCGTACGACTGGATCAACGCGCAGATCTCACTGCACGGCTATTACGACCGTCCGGGAATCTGGAGCTTCTCCGTCAACGAAGACAAGCGGACAATGGCGCGGATCATCGCGTCGCTCCAGCCGTCTCGGGTCATGGACCTGGGGTGCGCGAACGGGACGATCATCGACTGTCTCGACGACCTCGGCGTCTATGCGGAAGGTGTCGACCTGAGTGCCACCGCGATGCGGCGCGCCTCCCCGCTGGCCCGCACCCGGATCCACGTCGGCGACGCGGTCGAGATCGCCTTGCCCCACTCCTGCGACGTGCTGGCCGGTCTGGACATCTTCGAGCACGTCCCACCGTCTCGGGTCGGCGCCTTGATCCGGAATGTCGCCTCCATGCTCGAACCGGGCGGCCGGGTCGTGGCCAACATCCCGGCGTTCGGCCGCGACGAGACCTTCGGCGAGGTCTTCGACGTGTACCTCGACGAGTGGCAGACCGCCGCCGCAGCCGACGAGCCGTTCACCCACCTCCACGTCGACCATGCGGGGTTTCCGCTGCACGGTCACCTCACGTGGGCGACCACCCAATGGTGGCAATCGCAGTTCGAGGCCGCCGGCTTCACCCGTGATACCACGAATGAGCAGCGCATCCAGGTCGAATTCGCGCAGGAGTTCACCGACCACCCCTCGCGTCGATCCCTCTACGTGTTCACGAAAGTCGCGGAAACCAGCTGACTCGCCGACGACGAACGGGGCGGCGGGTTCAGTTAACTCGGCAGGACCGACCGACCGAGGAGTTGGCCGCTGCCGGTCGCGAGGAGTTGCCCCGCGGCGTTCCATACCTCGGAGCGGAAGCCGAGCAGCCCGCGTTCCGCGATCGGAGTGACACCTTGCACGAGCAGCCACTCACCGGCTTCCGAGAGCCGGTGAAACTGCACGGCAAGGTCGAGGCTCGGTGAGATGAACGGAGCCTCGGTACGGGGAAACGCACGAACCGCCGCCGGGTACGACGGCAGGTCGGCGAGCAGCAGCACCCGGGCGGCCTCGAGGATCGGCTCGTCGAACGTCGCGGTCGGAACGAACCGCAGCCACTCGGCCCATTCCGGTTCACCCCCGAGATAGGACTCGAGGTCCTCGATCCAGTTCAGCGGCTTGCCTTCGAAGTTCTCCCAGAACCGGAACCGTGACGGCTCGCTCGTGTAGGCAGAAATCGGCGGATGGTCGTCAGGATGACCGTGGCGGTGCACCGTGGTGTGGTCGTACTGCACGACGTTGCTGGGAGTCGCGAACCATGCCTGCGCGTCGAGCACCGGCCTCTCGTCCTGAGTGATGTGCACCGCCACCGCCGTCGCGCGTCGCGACTGACGTCGAACCCTGACCTCGATATCGACGGGTTCGAACTTCGCCGCGGCAAGGAACTGACACGTAAGGGTGGCCGGCTCGTGCCCGTCAGGCACTTCGGCCGCGGCCGCCCGCAGCCCGACCGCGGCGACATAGCCACCCATCGGTCCCCAGATCTCCCAGTCCTGACTCACCGATGCGCGGTAATGACCGTCCGAACCGGTGACCGTGGTGTCGTGCCCGAAATCGCCCACGACCACGAAGGTAGCGGGATGGGGCCGTGACCGGCCCCGATTTCTCAGGCCCCGTCACCAGGGGGCTCGACGAAGCGACCCCGGAGCCCTCCGGCGGCGCGGAGCGAGAAACTGGCATCCTCGGAGACCGTGCCCGTGATCTGAACATCTCCGTGCGTCGCGAGCGCGGGGGTGATCGCGCGCAGTTCGGCGAGGGCAAGATGCTGGCCGATGCAGCCCCGGGGCCCGAGCCCGAACGGGATGAGATGTCGAGCAGGGTCGCGGTCCTCACCGGTGTGACGCGCCGGATCGAAGCGTTCAGGATCGGGCCACACGGAGGGGTCGCGGTGGATCCCACGGAGATAGACGGTCACGACCCCGGGTCGACGGACGCGCACCGGGCCGGCCTCGGCCGGAAGGGTGAGACCGCTCCGGGTCGGTGTGCGGGTCAGACCCCACGCGGCTGGTTTCACTCGAAGGGTTTCGGACACGAACGGGTCCACTCGCTCGGGGTCGCGGCGAACCTCGCGCCACAGGTCGGGATGCTGCGCGGCGTGGACGAGGACCCACGACAACGCGGCCGCGGTGGTCTCGTTTCCGGCGAGGAGGAGCCCGAGCACGTGCCCCCGGATCGCGTCGCGATCGAGCGGCCGTCCGCGGGTACGAGCCGCGCGTAACCGACCGAGCACGGTGTCACCGAGCTCATCGGGTTCGGCGCGATCGATCACCCCGTCGACGTAGCGTTCGAGTGCTCGACGGTGGCCTCGCATGCGGCGCGCGTCGCCGCCCCACGCGAACGGGATTCCCGCCGAGAGCGCTCCGAGGCGATGGCCGACCCACTCGACAACCTGTCGTTGATGACCGGCGAGGTCACGGGCCTGATCCGTGTCGAGCTGGTCGCCGAGAAAGACCCACGCGGCGATGACGAGCGCGAGCTGTCCCATGAGGAGTTCGAAGTCGAGCTCCTGGCCGACGCTCACGCCGGAGAGTTGGCGTTCGATGATCTCGCCGAGTCGCTCGAGTCGGCTCGCAAGCGCGCGACTTCGGAACGCCGGCGCGATGAGTGGTTGAGACTGGGACCAGGCCTTGTCGGTCTGAGTGAAGATGTTCTCGCCAACGCCCAGGCGGACGGGAAGGCGCATCGTCGGTGGCCGGGTCCACGCGGCGGCGTCGGTCACGAGGATCGTACGGGCCAACTCGGCGTCGGTGACGACGAAGACCGTCGACGGCCCGAACCGCAGTCCCGCGACGGGCCCGAGGGCGGCGGCTTCATCGAGCCACCGGAGCCGATCGTTGCTGAAGACCCGCAGGGATCTGAGGAGTGACCGATCGATGCGGACGACCGGAATCTTCGGCATGGACCCTCCCTACAAAGCAAGTACTTTCTTTGTAGCCTGTCCGGATGGCCGGAGCAACCCGCGACCGCATCCTGAGCGAGGCCACCCGTCTCTTTGCCGCTCAGGGCATCAAAGCCACCACCGTCGCCCAGATCGAAGAGGCAGTCGGGCTCCGCAAAGGATCGGGCGGGGTGCACCGCTACTTCGCCACCAAAGACGAACTCGTCCGGGGCGTCCTCGAAGCCCAGCTCAACCGCAGCGCCGAGGTCCGGGCCGAAGCCGCGGCATGGGATACGCCGACGGCCGAAGAGGTCCCGGCGTTTCTCGCCCAGCTCGGGCGCCTCATGCTCACTCACGCGGACGAGAACCGCGAAGTCGCACTCATCATGTTGCGCGAGGCCCACAACCTCCCACCGGGCGTCCTCGAGGACCACGAGGCCCGCAACCTCGACCTGGCCTACGCGACCACCGCGGCGGCAATCCGCGCCGGCCAGGAAACTGCCGGAATCCCCGACCTCGACGCCGACGCCGTCGCGTTTCTCGTCGTCGCGCCACTCATCTACTACCGGCTCATCGAATGGGCCACGGGTCACAAGATCCTCGACCTCGACGACGACCGCGTCATCACCGCATGGGTCGACACGTTCTCTCCGGTGTTCACCCGCCTCGCCCGTCGGCAGGATTGATCACCGGTCGACATCCGCGCCCCGACTCGCGTGATCGCGGTCCAGTGGCCCAGTTGAGCCGTGCCTATGCTTGGGCATATGCCCAAGGCAATCGCCCAAGCCGACGGCCGGCCCAACACCGCTCGGTCGGACGGTGTTGGGACCACCCGGGACCGATTGGTGACGGCGATGGGCGTCGCGCTGGCTCGGAGTGGCTGGAACGGGGTGACGACTCGCCAAGTGGCGACACTCGCGGGTGTCAATCAAGCACTCGTCCACTACCACTTCTCGTCGATGGACGCCCTGCGGCGTGAGGCGACCGTCGAACTGTTGGCCCAGGAGGTGAGCGGACCGACGCTGGCCCTGCTCGGCGCGCCGACGGTTCGAGAGGGCCTCCGCGCGTGTCTGGCGGCGTTGGGCGAACTCGACCCGCGTTCGGATACCTCGCTCGTCCTCTTCGAGGCAATGCTCGCGTCGGCGCGGGATCCGGAGCTGCGCACGATGCTCCACCGCGCCCTGGTCTCCTTCCGGGACCTGGTCGCCGAACGCATCCGGCACGATGGCGGCTCCGATCCGGCGGGCTCGGCGATCGCGATCACCGCGGCACTCGACGGCGTGTTGCTCCACCGGCTGGTCGACCGCGAGGTGGATCCCTCGCACCTGGCGGATGCGCTCGTCGCGGCGCTGCAACTGCCCGACGGTGACCGGGCACCCGCGAGGAGCAAGCCTTGACCGCGGCGATCGAGACCCACCAGCTGACGAAGCGGTACGGCGCGGCGCGGGGAATCGAGGAGCTCGACCTGCGGGTCGGCGCCGGAGTGGTGTTCGGGTTCCTGGGGCCGAACGGCGCGGGCAAATCCACCACCATCCGCACGCTCCTCGACTTCCAACGCCCGACGAGCGGTGCGGCGACGCTGCTGGGCCTCGACTCGCGGCGCGACAGCGTCGAGATCCGCACGCGCGTCGGGTACCTCCCCGGTGACCTCCACCTCTTCGACCGCATGACGGGTGGAGAGCATCTGGCGTGGTTCGCCCGAGCCCGCGGCGTGCACGACGAACATCTGACGGGCTCGCTGGTCGAACGGTTCGGCATCACCATGGATCGCCCGGTCCAGGATCTCTCCAAGGGAAACCGGCAGAAGGTGGGCCTCCTGCTCGCGTTCATGCACGCGCCCGAGCTACTCATCCTCGACGAGCCGACCGCCGGTCTCGATCCACTCATGCAGGCCGAGTTCGAGCAGCTCGTGCGGGAGACCACGGCGGCGGGCCGTACCGTGCTGCTCTCCTCGCATTCGCTGTCGGAGGTGCAGCAGGTCGCCGACCGGGTCGCCATCATCCGCGACGGTCGACTGATCGTGTCCGACACGGTCGATCGACTTCGAGCCCGCGCGCCCCGGGTGATGCAACTGCAGTTCCGCCACCAGGTAGATGCTGATCCGTTCCGGAGGATTCCCGGCGCGACCCGGGTCGAGGCCATCGGAACCCGGCTCGATCTTCACGTGCACGGTGACGTCGCGCCGGTACTCGAGGCCGCACTCGCACAGGGAGTCATCGATCTGACCGCCCACCAGGCCGATCTCGACGAACTCTTCCTCGCGTACTACCGCGACGAGCCGGAGCCGCGATCATGACCGCCGAGATCGCGGCGCTCGACGTCTCCTTCCGCCGCAAGAGCATCATCGGCTACACCGTCGGCCTCGCGGTCTACGTCCTCGTGGTCGTCGCGCTGTACCCCTCGTTCAAGAACTCTGCGGACCTGAACAGTCTGACCAAGGACAGCCCCGGCGTCGCGGCGCTCTTCGGGATCTCCGGTTCCCTGACGTCTCCCACCGGCTGGATCAACGCCAACGTCTATGCCAACTTCTTCCCGCTCATCCTCCTGATGCTCACGATCGGCTACGGCGCCGCCTGTCTGGCGGGTCAGGAAAAGGACGGCCATCTCGAACTGGTGCTATCGGCGCCGTTCTCACGCACCCGCGTCACCCTCGAGAAGGTGGCAGCGCTCGCCGCGCAGGCCGGTCTGGTCTGCGTCGTGACCTTCCTCAGCGTCCTCGTCGGTCACTGGTTCGAACTCTCGGTGTCCACCGCCCACCTCGCCACCGCGACGCTCGGCGTGCTGCTGCTCGGACTCGACTTCGGGCTACTGGCGCTCGCGATCGGTGCGGGGACCGGCAACCGGGGGATGGCGATCGGGATCGCGGTCTCCGTTGCCGCCGCGTCGTACCTCGTGAGTTCGATGGCCGGCGTCGTCTCCTGGCTCGGCTCGGTCAAGTACGCGTCGCTGTTCTTCTGGTCGGTCGGTGACAACCAACTCGAACATGGACTCTCGCTGCTTGCCGGCGCGGTTCTCGGGGCTACCGCCGTGGTGCTCGCCGTGATTGCGCTGCGGCTGTTCTCCGAGCACGATCTCACCGCCTGAGGCGCGCGTGGCGACGCTCCGTCGGCGCCTTCAGCTCGATGCGCGGGCGTCGAGACTGCCGATGAATCCAAGGGTGCGGCTCGAAAAGACCTCTGGCTGCGCGACGGGCAGCATGTGCCCGGAGTCGGGGATGACCTCGACGCTCGCATTGGGCATGAACTCTTCAACACGCTGCGCCGCACGACGCGCGTGGTTGACGGGACTGCGACCACAGAAGAGCAGCAGCGCAGGCGTATCGAGACAGCGCAGGTCGTCGTCGCTCAGGCGTCGCGGAAACGGTTGCTTCCCAACAAACGTGCGGAGTCCTGCGACGCAGAGCTCCAAGAGTGGTTCGTCGGGCAACGCACCGTCGTTGAGTAACTGGAGCAAGCGATACACCGCCTTGTCGGATTTCGCGATCGACGCGAGGAGACCGTCGGGCAGGATCCGTAGCAGGAAGGTTCCCTGTGCTCGACCGATCGCGCCGACGGGATCGACGGACGTGATGCTGGCCACGCGGTCAGGCGAGCGGCGAGCCTGGTTGAGCGCGATCCATCCCCCGTAGGAGAGCCCGACGAGATGAGCCAGCGGGAGGTCCAAGCCGGCGAGGACTTCGTCGAGCCATTCGGCGATGTCGTCTCCGGTACGGACCCGCGCGGTTTGGACGCTGCGTCCGACATCGCAGACGGTGTCGACGGCATAGACGGGATGGTCGGCGCCGAGGGCGGCCACGTTTGGAGACCACATCGGTGACGCCACCGTGATCGCGTGCAGCAACACGATCGGCGTGCCGTCGGAGGCGCCGGTGCGCAACACATAGGTGCTGCCGAACCGTGTCAGCACCTCTTGATGGGTTGGTGCTGTCGGCCACGAGGCCAGCGCAGTGTCGTATGCGGCGACGAACCGCGCCTGTGCTGCTTCGCTGCGGAACCGCCCGATCTGACGAGACGCACTGCTCATCGAATCCCTCTCTCGTACACCGCACGATAGTACACTGTACGAGTGACTCCGAGTCAAGCAAGCGGCGACGCGCAACCCGAGGACGCGTTGTGGCTGCCACCACTGTCGGGCGCAGCAGCCCGTCGGAGACCCACTCGGCCGTCCAGACCCCGAGACCTGCTCTCGCGCGACCAGATCGTGAGAGCCGCGATCGCGGTGGCCGACGCTGAAGGCGCCGACGCCGTTGGCATGCGACGGATCGCCCGCGAGCTCGACGTCGGAACCATGTCGCTGTATTGGTACGTCGCGAGCAAAGACGAGCTCCTCGCCTTCATGATCGACACGGTTGAAGGCGAGTTCGAAATCCCTCCCCCATCGGGGAACTGGCGCGCCGACCTGACCGAGGCAGCACACAACATCCGCTCGGTGCTCGTCCGCCACGGGTGGATGGCCAACTTCATCGGCTACCGACGCTCCGTTGGACCCAACGAGTTGATTCATCTCGAGAACTCATTGGCCACACTGGCCGGGGCCGACCTCGGACTCGATCTCGCTGAGGCTCTTCGAATCCTGATGGCAATCGAGACCTACGTGCTCGGGTTCGCCCAACGCGACCAACAAGAACTTCGCGTCGAACACGACACCGCCAAACGACTCGCCGCGAACCCCGAGTCGAGCGTTCTCTACCAAGTCAGCATCTACATCGAACAGCTCAAGGCGACAGGCCGGTACCCGCTCCTCGCGCGCCTCTTCGAAGAAGGCACCGTCCTCGGACGCGACGAACGATTCGACTACGGCCTCAAATGCCTCCTCGATGGCATCGAAGCCGACCTACAGCATCGCACCTGAGACCGTCTCAAGGGAATCGCGTCCATCATGCTTCGAGCCAGCTGGTTGAGCGGCCGAGTCGGCTCACCGTCGCCCAGCACGACCCGAAGGCCGCAGAACTGTGGGAGTACTTCGTCCAGGTCATCGATTGGGTGAAGGCAACCTTCCCCAAGTACCGCAGTGACATGAAGGGCGTTGCCTGGGGTGACCTCTACAACCGCTTTGGCCGAGACCCTCAGGACGCGGCGGCACTGGAAGCTCGCGTCGTGGCGCTCATGTCCGACGACGAGGTAGAGCGGAAGAAGGGCATCTACACCTACGTCCTGACAGGCGAGGAGAAGTGGCTGAACCTCCGACAGTTCAGAAACTCCGAGAAGCGGTCTGCCTTCGAAAGGCAGAAGGGGGTGTGTCCCGTGTGCACGGAGACTTTTCCGTTCGAAGGCATGGAGGCGGACCACAAGAAGCCATGGCGCGCCGGTGGCAAGACGACGCCAGACAACTGCCAAATGCTGTGCATCAAGGACAACCGCCTTAAGTCCGGTTTCTGACCGGCCGCCGAGAGGCGCCGGTCCGCGCCGACCGCACCGACAACAGCCGCCCAAGAGGCAGACCGCCTGACCGCGTGTCAGGCGATCGGGTGTTCAACACGCCTGCGCCTCAGGACGGCGAGAGCGTCGTCGGTATGGACTGCATGAACTCGGCCACGTGTTCGCCCTTGACGCTGATCGCTTCGCCCGTCACAAACCATCGGAGCAACCGGCACTGCCCGGTGTTGCTCTCGCTCGCGACTCCTCTGTGATGAACAACGTCGTTCCGCATCAGGCGCAAATCGCCTAGCGCCTCGTGTCTAAGAGCGCTGGCTGGGCAGCCGAATGCTCTCGCCAACCTCGGGCGGTACTCCTCTTCCCACCCAGCGAAGACGCCAGCAATCCACTGCTGACCGATCCACCGTTTGGTGAACGATCCCTTCTCACGCAGCTGAGAGACCTTCCATTCCTGGTACGTCCGAGTTGTCGAGAGGTTCGGGTCACCAACTCCGACGAAAATGGTCGGGTCCGGGTTGTCTGGGTTCGGCGGCGTGTTGGAGACCATCTCCTGCAACCAACTGACGTAGCGGTCGACTGCAGGCTCGGCGTGGGTCTGCGCCCCGGCCATGTCGTTCAGGAACGCTCGAAACTCCGCATAGACGACAGTCGGGTCTTCGCGCTCTCGTTCAGTCATGTCCCTCCCTGCAACCTCGTCGACGCTACCGGCGCGGGGTCTCCCGTCGTTTGTCGTGTGTCTTTGGGTGCCTCGCTGGCCTTGTTGTTGCGTCGCCTGGGTCCGTGGGGTTGCCGCTTCGCCGCTTCGCCGCCCTGCCGCCTCGCTTCGGTGCCGCTCCGCCCGCCTCGCCCCTCCCTGTGTTGCTGGTCAGAGTGCCCGGAGAGGGATTCGAACCCTCACGCTCCATTACGGAGCCGGCGGGTTTAAGCCGCCTGCGTCTGCCGTTCCGCCATCCGGGCTTGGGAAGGCAGGTTACGGCTCGGAGTCGACCCAGCC
>JAENVU010000194.1 GCA_016650415.1 Acidimicrobiia bacterium | reverse complement strand
CTCGGTCGGCGTGGCGGGTGCGTCCGCCACCGCGACCGTCCGCTCGTAGATGTCGTCCGGTGGCGCGTTCCACGGATCTTCGATCGCACCACACTCGACGGCGCGACCCACGATGTTCTCGTCGACCGAATACGGCTTGTCAAGCGACGCGGTGATCGGGATACCGTACTGCGCGGCGTAGGCGATCGAGTCGGCGCGAGAGAAGCCCCAGACCCGGACCGGCGCAAGAACCTCGAGGTCCGGCGCCAAGGTCCGGAGGCTGACCTCGAACCGGACTTGGTCATTGCCCTTCCCGGTGCAGCCGTGGGCGACCGCGTCGGCGCCGAACTCACGCGCGGCCGCGACCAGGTGTCGGGTGATGACCGGGCGGGAGAGCGACGACACCAACGGGTACTTGCCTTCATAGCGGGCATTGGCCTTGATGGCGTTGGCCACGAACCGCGCCGCGTATTCCGCGCGGGCATCGACCACTCGGGCCTCGATCGCACCCGCGATTCGAGCGCGTTCGGTGATCGCCTCCCAGTACGCGCCATCGGCGTTGGGTTCCTGACCGACGTCGACTGCGAGGGCGATGACCTCCGCGCCCCACTCTTCTTGGATCCACTTCACGGCCACGGACGTGTCGAGCCCGCCCGAATACGCCAGTACCACTCGTTGCGCACTCATCGTCCTTCTCTCCTTCTCAGAGCCCGGCAAGCCCGGCGAGTCGCGCGGCGACGTCGGCACCGCCGACGTGTTCGGCACAGATCAAGATCAAGGTGTCGTCACCCGCGACATTGCCGAGTACGTCGGGGTAGCCGGCGCGGTCCAGCGCCGAGCCGATCACGTGAGCCGACCCCGGAGGGGTCCGCAGTACGACCAGATTGCCCGAGTGCGCCACGTCCACGACGAACTCGCCCATGACCCGGCGAAGAAAATCATCGGGGCTGGTCGCGTCCTTCGAATGCTCCGGCACCGCATACGCCATTGCGCCGCCGGGAATACGAACCTTGACTGCGCCCAGGTCCTCGAGATCGCGACTCACCGTGGCTTGGGTGGCGACCACTCCCTCGGACGCGAGCATCTCGACAATCTGACCCTGACTCGAGATCGCCTGCTCTTCGAGCAATCGCGCGATCCGGTGCTGCCGTTGCGGTTTCCCCAACGTCGCCATCTAACCCTCCATCAAGAACGCGAACAGCGCTCGTTTCGAGTGCATTCGGTTCGCGGCCTGGTGCCACACCGCACTTCGCGGACCGTCGATCACTGCCGCGGTCACTTCGTCGCCGCGATGAGCGGGCAAGCAGTGCAAGAACATCGCGTCGGGACCGGCCGCGTTCATGAGCGCGTCGTCGACACACCAACCCTGGAAGGCCTCGCGGCGGATCTCGGCCTCGGCCTCCTCCCCCATCGAGACCCACGTGTCCGTGTAGATCGCGTCGACCCCCTTGACGGCTTCGAACGGGTCGGTCACGAGTTCGATCGCGCCACCGAGATTCCGGGCGCGATCGACGACGATGTCGTCCAACTCGTAGCCCGGCGGCGAACTCACGACCAGCTCCAGGCCGGTGAGCGCGGCACCGAACGCCAAGGACGCAGCAACGTTGTTGCCGTCGCCGACGTAGGCCACCCGCCGTCCTTCCAGCCCGCCCAGCAACTCATGGATCGTCAGGAGATCCGCCAGCGCTTGGCAGGGGTGCGCCCGATCGGACAAGAGGTTGACGATCGGGATGTCGACGGCGGCGGCCATGCGCTCCAGCACGGTGTGATCGAACACCCGCGCCGCGATGATCGCGTGAAACGACGCGAGTGTCCGGGCAACGTCTTCCGCCGATTCACGCGTGTCGATGCTGATCTCGTCGGGCCGGATCGTGACCGGATGACCGCCCAGACCCACGACCGCCATCTCGCCGCTGTTGCGGGTTCGGGCCGACGGTTTTTCGAACACCAGCGCGACGCCCCGACCGGCCAGGACGGCGGGGATCTGCTCCGGCGCGGCCTTCCACGCAATCATGGTGTCGATCAATCCCGCCAACTCGGCGTGGGACAGTTCGTCGACTTCGAGCAAATTACGCGACACCGCGTACCACCTCTCGCAAGATCGCGACTCCGCGATCGATCTCGGCTTCGGTCACCAGCAGCGGCGGCGCGAACCTCAGTGACGTCGGCGTCACCGCGTTCACCACGAGCCCGGCACCGAGGCACGCGCTCGCGACGGACGCCGCGGCGATGCCCTCGGCCAACTCTGCCGCGACGAGCAGTCCCAGCCCGCGAACGTCGACAACTTCGGGGATCGCGGCCAGTTCCTGCATCAACTGCTTCCCGCGTTGCTCGGCACGGCCGGGCGCGTTTTCCCGCTCCATCACGTCGAGCACGGTCAGCGCGGCTCGGGCCGCGAGTGGTTGACCGCCGAACGTGGTCGCATGGTCGCCCGGTTTGAAGGCGGCCGCCACGTCGCGTCGAGCCCAGCACGCCCCGATGGGCATCCCGTTGCCCAGGGCCTTGGCCATCGTCACGATGTCGGGGCGAACGTCGCCGCTGTGTTCGAAACCGAACCACTTCCCCGTGCGGCCGAGCCCGGTCTGCACTTCGTCGAGGACAAGAAGGGCCTCGCGCTCGTCGCACAGCGCCCGCACCGCTTCGAGATAGCCCGGCGGTGCCGCCTGGACACCCCCCTCGCCCTGGACCGGTTCGAGGAGCACGGCGCACACGCGTTCATCCATGGCCGCGCGCAATGCGTCGATGTCGGCGAACTCGACCTGGCGAAATCCCGTCGGCAACGGCTGGAACGTTTCCTGCTTCTGGGGCTGGCCGGTCGCCGCCAACGTCGTGAGCGTGCGTCCGTGGAACGAGTTGTAGGCCGACACGACGTGGAAGCGCTCCGGCCCGCCGTTGGCCTGTCCGTGGCGACGCGCCAGCTTGATGGCACATTCATTGGATTCCGCACCCGAGTTCGCGAAGAACACCTGCCCGGCAGTTCCCGTCGCGGAGGTGAGCAACAAATCCAGTCGTTCGGCGAGTTTCGGCTGCTGGTCGTTGAGATACAGGTTCGACACGTGGAGCAGTGTGCGGGCCTGGTCAGCAATGGCATCGGCGACCTCGGGATGCGCATGACCCAGCGACACCGTCGCGAGGCCGGAGAGGAAGTCGAGGTACTCCTTGCCTTCGGAGTCCCACAGTCGGGCGCCGTCACCGCGTACGAACGCCACCGGCTGACGCCCGTAGGTCTGCATGACGTGCTCGTGGTCGAGCTTCCAGAGGTCGTCGTAGTTCACGATTCCTCCCCCTCGCCACTCACCATCGTGCCGATTCCCTCCCGGGTGAAGAACTCCAACAGCAGCGCGTGCGGAATCCGGCCGTCGAGGATGTGGGCGCGGCTCACGCCGTTGCGCAGGGCCTGGATGCAGGATGTGAGCTTGGGGATCATCCCCGCGCTGGCCTTGCCGTCGGCGATGAGCTGGTCGAGGCCGTCGGCGTCGATCTGCGCGATCAGCGAATCCTCGTCGGGGAAGTTCGCGTAGACGCCGGCAACGTCGGTCAGGTAGACGAGCTTCTCCGCACTCAGAGCCTCCGCGATCGCGCCCGCGACTGCATCGGCGTTCACGTTGTACGCCTGGCCGTTCTCGTCCATCCCGATGGTGGCGATGACCGGAATGAGTTCTTCGCGCAGCAGCCGGTGCAGGATCGACGGGTCGATCGCGGCGACGTCACCCACGAAACCGAGTTTCGGATCGCGCGGGGTGACTGCGATCAGCCCCGCGTCTTCACCGCTGAGCCCGACCGCGAAGGAACCGTGCAGATTGAGTGAGACGACGACGTTGCGATTGACCTGTCCGACCAGCGCCATGCGGGCGATGTCGACCGTCTCGGCGTCGGTCACTCGCTGGCCGTCGACGAACTCGGGCTCCTTCCCCAGCCGGCGCATCAACTCGGTGATCTGCGGCCCACCGCCGTGGACCACGACGGGGTTCATCCCGACCAACCGCATCAGCACCACGTCTTGGGCAAAGTGGTCGGCCAACTCGGCTGAGTCCATCGCGTGGCCGCCGTACTTGATGACGACGGTCTTGCCACTGAACTCGCGGATGTACGGCAACGCCTCCGCGAGGATGTGCGCCTTCGCCTCTGCATCGGTGCGACGAACGTCAGTCATGGCCAATCCTTCGAGCATCACAGATTCCTTGCGACACTCCGCACGCCGGAGCGCAGCGGAGGGGTGCACCGCCGCGGCGAACGGTCGCGGCGGTGCGGCCTGAGGTCAACAGACGAGTGGGCGCGGCCATCAAGACGTGCCGCGGTTCTCGTCGATGTACGCATGCGACAGGTCGGTGAAGAGCATCGTCGCCGTGCCCTGGCCGGCGTCCAGATCACAGACGACTTCGATCTCGGGTTCGGCCATCACCTCGGCGAGCGTCGCCGCATCGGTACCGGCATCGATGCCGTTGCGACAGGCCGTGGTGCCGTTGTACGAAATGGTGACGGCTTCGGGGTCGAACATCGCCCCACTCGCACCGAGTTCGGAGAGGATGCGACCCCAGTACGGGTCCTCGCCGTTGAACGAACATTGGACGAGCTGAGACCCGGCCACGCAACGAGCCGCTCGATGAGCTTCCTCCGACGTGTGGGCCCCGTTCACGATGATCCGCACGAACTTCGTCGCGCCTTCGGCGTCACGCGCCATCTGTTCCGCGAGTGAACCGCACACGTCGGTCACGGCGTCGGTGAAGGCATGGACCTCGGCCCGGGAGGAGATCGAAACCCCGGATGCACCACTGGCCAACACGAGGACGGTGTCGTTCGTACTCGTCGAGCCGTCGACGAGGAGGCGATTGAACGTCGTGGCGACCGCGGTGCTCAACGCGACCCGGAGCACATCTGGGGCAACCTGCACGTCGGTCGTGAGCGTGGCGAGCATCGTCGCCATGGCCGGTGCCAGCATCGCGGCACCTTTCGCCATCCCACCGACCAGACCCGGCCCCGCACCGACCGTCGCGACCGCCTCTTTGCGAACCGTATCGGTGGTGAGGATCGCGTCCGCGGCGGCCGCGCCACCGTTCAGATCCGCACACAGAGCCGGGATGCCGGACTCGAGTGCCGCCATCGGCATGAAGTATCCGATCAGACCGGTGGAACACACGAGGACGTCCTCGGCCGCACAGCCCAGACCGGTGCCGGTGAGTTCGGTCATACGGGTCGCGTCGGCGCGACCCTGATCGCCCGTCGCCGCGTTGGCATTCCCCGACGACAACACGATCGCCGCGGCCTCACCGTTGGCGAGGTGCGCCCGACTCACTTGCACGGGAGCAGCACACGCGAGATTCGTGGTGAACACCCCGGCGGCCGGAACCGCGCGGCGGTCGGCCGTCGCGACAATCGCGAGATCCGCTACGGATCCCGGTTTGATACCGCTCGCGGTTCCGCCGGCCACGAAGCCCGCGGGGGCGAGGACGCCAGTTTCGGTCATGGCCACATCCCTACGGTCGGAAGTGCGGTGCCCTCCGGGAGACCCAGCACGACATTCGCGTTCTGGACCGCACCCCCCGAGGCGCCCTTCACCAAGTTGTCCAACACCCCAAGTGCCAGTACTCGGCCAGTCCGTTCGTCGAACCGCACAGTCACCAGGCACGTATTCGCACCGGTCGCGGCCTTGGTCGGTGGCGGATCGTCGACCACCACGACGAAGGGCTCGTCGGCGTAGAACTCTCGGTAGGTCGCGAGCAACGATTCGGTGGACAGCCCGGCCCCGACCGGTACGGCATGACACGTGGCCTGCATGCCGCGGATCATGGGCACCAAGTGGGGCGTGAACAACGCAGTGACCGGCTTGCCCGCGACCTTGGTGAGGACCTGTTCGATCTCCGCGGTATGGCGATGCGTCAGCAGCGAGTACGCACTCACGCTCTCGTCGGCTTCGGAGAAATGGCTCGCGACCTTCAGTCCCCGCCCGGCACCCGACAGGCCCGACATCGCGTCGACGATCACCGTGGGCTCCACCAGCCCGGCGGCAAACAGCGGCGCGAGCGCAAGGTTGGCCGCGGTCGGGTAACACCCCGGCACCGCGACGTGATCCGCGGCGGCGATCTCCGGGCGGCCGAGCTCGACCAAACCGTACGCGAACCGGTCCAGCAACTCCGGCGCGGTGTGGTCGTCGCCGTACCAGCGCGTGTACTCCGCGGCCGGGAGTCGGAAATCCGCGCCGAGATCGACGACGTGGCCGACCCGATCGATCACCTGCGGTGCGAAGCCCTGCGATGCCCCGTGCGGCATCGCGAGGAACACGAGATCGAGTCCGGCGACTGCCGCCGGATCCATCGGTCCGTATTCGAGACCGGGATAGGCAGCCGCGAGCGACGGGTACAGCGAAGCGACCGCCGCGCCCGCATTCGAGTCCGCGGTCACCTGGACCACGTCGATATCGGGATGGGTCGAGAGCAGACGCAGGAGCTCAGCGCCTGTGTACCCTGACCCTCCGATGATCGCCGCTCGATACGTCATGACGAATAGTATACATGAGAATGAATAAGAGTCACGGTCTTTCCCCGCACCCGTGGAATCGCGGCTTCACGTGGCGTGATCACGCCGGGGCCGGCCGAATCGTGACCCCCGAGCAGGCACGGGCCTACGACGAGCAGGGCTACTTCGTCCTCGAACACGCCGTCGACCCCGTGACCATCGCCGCGCTCGTCGACGCCATCGAACCGTTCGACCGTGAAGTCATGGACTTCCTCGCGACCCAGCCCGACGGGCGGTTCTCGATCGCCGGTGTCGACACCGTCTCGATCGCGCTCCATCCCGCGAGCCGGAGTGCAGTGTGTCGTGACTTCTGCACCTCGGAGTTGATGGCTGACCTCGGTCACGACCTGATCGGGCCCGACGTACGCCTCTACTGGGACCAGGCCGTGTACAAGAAAAGCCACAGCGCGGAGCCCGTCCTGTGGCACCAAGACAACGGTTACACCTACGTCGAACCGCAGGCATATCTGACAGTGTGGGTGGCACTGACCGACGCCACGCCCGACAACGGCTGCATCTCGGTGCTGCCTGGTGTCCATCGAACGGGCACGGTCGCGCATCGCAACACACCGATCGGGTTCGAGTGCTGTGTCGATCCCGAGGGGGCGGTCGAGGTTCCCGTACAGGCGGGATCGGCCGTGGTGTTCTCGTCGCTCACTCCTCACGCGACCGGGTACAACCGGACCGACGAGGTACGCAAGGCGTACATCGTCCAGTACGCACCGGAGGGTGCGGTCGCGTTGCACGGCGATCCCGACGCGGGCCCGCCCACCGCACGCGTCGTGCAAGACGATCCCCGCCGTCAGTTCCTCATGCCGGTCGACTGACCAGCTGCTCAGTCGAACTCGTCGCCGATCGACGGCTCCCGGCTTTCCCTCTCGTCCTCCACGGCCGTCTGTGCTGGCTTGGTGAAGGACGGAGGGGGCTGAGTCGGTCGAGCTTGATCTCTTCGTGCTGGACGAAGGTACTGGGCTGGTGCCGCTTGATGCACAGGCCGCCCGTCCCGATGTCGTCAAGAACACGCCTGATGCCTATGACCCGAGTTGCCCGCATCGGGATGAGCCGTACGACGCACCTTCCCAGAGCGTCTACATCGGCGGACGTCAACCGGACCCCGGGGGTCGAACCGACGATGCAGCGGCCCGGAGCAGCGACCGCTCGGCATGAATGAGGCGAGGCTGCTTTCCCGCCAGTGGAGCTGAGGCACTTGAACCCCCACGCCCCTAAGGGCACTAGCCCCTCAACATTGTCAGGCCGGTGCCCGGGAGTTGTCGCCGGTGCCGGTAGGTCTCGAAACCCCAGGCCATGGCCTCGCGCTCGTACGCGTCGGAGGAGTCGGTTCCAGCGTGTCTGACCGGCGTCGTTAAAACTCCGTTAGAACTCTTTCCCCTATTGCCGTTCCGAGTCCCCCACTATCTCGAGCTGAGCACCCACGTCGAGCCTAGGGAACGGTGTCGGTCGTCACGCCTATCTGGCCGGCCCCCTCGCGGGAGACGGTGCACGTGTACGCGTTGTTGAGCGTGAATGTGAAGACGCCATGCAGCGCCGACAGGCTGAGCTGTCGGCGCTGCAACTCGCAGAGGCGACCGGGACCGAGTCGAGCGGCGCGGTCCAACGCCTAGATTCACGCTCCGTGCGGGAGCGCCAGCGGGAGCCAGTCGTCATCGCCACCGACTCGTCGCATCGGCGACGTGCGGACATCCAGGGACTGCGTGCCGTCGCGGTCCTGCTCGTCGTCGCCTACCACGCGGGCGTTCCGGTCAGTGGCGGGTTCACCGGCGTCGACGTCTTTTTCGTGATCTCCGGCTACGTGATCGCGTCACTTCTCATGCGCGAGATCGACGCCGTTGGCGGTCTCTCGTTGACGGGGTTCTACGCTCGACGGGTCCGCCGGATCCTCCCGGCACTCGCGCTCACGACGGCCGTGGTCGCCATCACGTCGATCGCTGCGATCAGCGAGTTCACCCGCGCCATCACCGCCCGCACCGGCATCGCGGCCTCGTTCTTCGTCGCGAACATCTACCTGTACCGGTCACCCGCCGGGTACTTCGACGTCGCACCCACCGCGAACCCGCTCCTGCACCTCTGGTCCCTCTCGGTCGAGGAGCAGTTCTACCTCGCCTTCCCCGCGGTGCTCGTGGCGGGCACGCTGCTCGCCCGTCGGTTCTCCCGGAATCCCCGGCCGGTCATCACCGCCCTACTCGTCGCCCTCGCGGGCGCGTCACTCGCGCTCAGCCTCGTGGCTACGAACGCCGACGCCGGCGCCGGCACGCTGAACAGCCGCTTCGCCTTCTACATGGCACCCACCCGGGCCTGGGAGTTCACGGCCGGGCCCTGCTCCAAGTCGCAGCACATCGGACCGCGCGGCTACCTCGGGCACTGGCACTCGCGCTGGGGCTGGCCGGCGCCGCCCTCGTCGCCCTCGGTGCGACGACGATCGGCGCCTCCACACCCTTCCCCGGCACCGCCGCCCTGCTCCCCGTGTGCGGCGCAGGACTTCTCCTGGTCACGGGCACCGCGACGACCGGCGGGATCTCGGCGCTGCTGAGCATCCGGCCGATGACGCTCATCGGTGATCTCTCGTACAGCTGGTACCTCTGGCACTGGCCGCTGATCGTGTTCGCCGCAGCGCTCTGGCCCGGCGACGAAGGCGCCAAAGCCGTCGCTGCTCTGGTGTCGATCGTTCCCGCCGCCGGGTCGTACCGGTGGGTCGAGCGGCCGATACACCTCGACCCGGCGTGGAAGGGACGGCGAGCCCTCGGGCTGGCGACGGCCTGCATCGCGATTCCGGTCGTCGCGTGCTTGGTGCTCGACCGCGCGCCGTTGCCGCATCCGTCGGGATCGACGAGGGCGTTGCTCCAGACGACACACCTGCACGCCGACCGGACGCGCGGCTGCAATCGTGGCCTGCCCGTTGCCGAGCAGCCGGCAAGATGCTCGTGGACCGTCCCTGACCCGCAGGGTCGCGTCGTGTTGCTCGGCGACTCCAACGCCGGCCAGTTCACCGAGCCGCTCGCGCGGGCGTCGAATCGCCTCGGGTCCGACTTCACGGTGACGACGCTACCCAGCTGCCCCTTCATCGATACCGTGATCCGCGGCGGGCCGCAGGACAGCGAACGCTGCCGACAGTACGTGGAGCGCACGACCCGAGGGCTCGTCGCCAATCCACCCTCACTCATCACGCTGGGCGCGTCGACGTCGAGCTACCTGCGTCCGGGGAGCCCGGTTACCCTCACCGACCCGACCACTGGCACAGTTGCGTCCACCGACTCGGACAAGCGCGACGCTTGGGCGGCGGCGCTCCACCGAACGCTCGTGAAGTTCGAACGGTCAGGGATCCCCACCCTTGTCGTGCACGCGATCCCGCAGTGGCTGACGTGGGACGCGCGGGAGTGTGCGGCGATCCGCGTGTACTTGGCCCCCCGCACTTGCGGCGCCCGCCAGAGCCGCGCTGCAGACGCAAGGTTCCGCCATAACGCACTCGTCGCCGAGAGCGATGCCGTTCGCGGGGTCCGGACCGCGAGTACGGTCGACTTCACCGACAAGATCTGCCAGCCGACGGAATGTGTGACTAACCGCAAGGACTTCTGGGTGTACCGAGACGGCCATCATCTCAGCGTGCGGGGTGCCCTCTCGCTGACCGACACCTTGGAGACCGCCCTCCGGCCGAGCCTCCGGTAGTGATATTGCCGTCGGTGAGGCGGCTCCCAGACGCAGGGTCGAGATCGACCTACACCTGCGAGTGCTCATGGTGTTGATGTCGGCGAGCGTTGCGGAGCGAGAAGCGACCCGGATAGGTCGCCCGAACGCGCTTCCTCAAATCCGACCATGAGCGGTTCGCCGGGGTCGATCAGTCGCTTCGCTTGCGTGTACGCCGGGAAGAAGGCCGCGCGATCAAGGCGATTCCCAGCGAGGATCTCGGCAACCCTGATGAGTTGGATCCGCCGGTACTCGGTCCTGCTGAACTCGTAGGTGTAGCAGCCGGAGTGAATCACCTGGTCGATCATCCCCTCCTGGGCATCCTTCCGAGCAGTTTCGGAGGACGGTTCTGAGGACGCGTGCCGTCAGTCCAGCGCGGTCACGCCCGCTTCACGCGCCAGCATCCGGACGTTCCCCGCTTGTTGGAGGTCGCCGCGCTCGCGCGGGTCGCGCAGTACCGAACCGCCGAAACTAGGTCGTCGCTCCGGCGGCTGACAGACTGACCGGAAACTGCTGGCAGGGCGGAAGGGCAGCGCAACGGTTCGCAGGCATCGGAGGACGAGGCCGGCCGCCGGCTCGTGCGACGCCCTTACCCCGCCACGGGACCTACAACGAGGAGAGCGACAGGCATGACGACGGCAGGCCCACG
>JAENVU010000193.1 GCA_016650415.1 Acidimicrobiia bacterium | reverse complement strand
GTCGACCGGGTCCGGGTCGCACGCCCCCTGGAAGACCTGCGCGCCTTCGCCTCGCACGCCGTCGGCGAACCGAGCAACGACGGTCGACTTCCCGATGCCCGCCACGCCGGCGACGTAGGCGAGTTGCGGTGCGCCGCCGGCAGCTCGCCGCCACGCGCCCTCGAGGGCCTGCAGTTCCTTGGCCCGTCCGATGAACTCTGACCTGCGGCGTGGCTGGTCGAGAACTCGGGGCGTCGGCGACGCATCGCCGACGCCCAGCTCGGCGTCGTGCATGACGATCATGTCGGCGAGGCCCTGGAGCTGATTGCTCGGGAGCAGCCCGAGTCCTTCTGAGAGCGCGCGCTTGACTTTGCCGAACAGACCCAGCGCATCCTGTTGGCGACCGGTGCGGTAGAGCGCCAACATCAACCGGGCGGCCAGCGTTTCGCGAATCAGTTGATCGTCGATGATCGGCTCGAGGAGTCGGCAGACCTGATCCTGCCGCTCGTCGTCGAGCAGCGCCGTCGCAAAGCCTTCGAGGGTGTCGAGACGCAGCGACTCGATCCGGACGATCTCGTTCCGGAGCGCCGGCAGGTCCCGCCAATCCTGGAACGGCGCGCCGCGCCATTCGGCAATGGCTGCTTCATAGATCGCGCAGGCGCCGCTCGGATCGCCGGAACCGGCCACGCTCCGGGCATCCAGGGAGAGTCGTTCGAATCGCTGGACGTCGATCTCATCGGGTTCGACATTGAGTCGGTACCGGCCGTCCGTGCGGGGAATCACACCGTCGGCGCAGCTCAGGGCGCGGCGAAGGTAGGTCGCGTGGACGCGGACCGAGTTCGCGGCCCGCTCGAAATCGGCATCGGGCCAGAGGGCATCGGCGATGGCGTCCGGGGAGAGGCCGTTCGGGTAGTGGCTGATGAGCAGCGCGAGCAGGGCGCGACACTTTTGGCGGGTGATCGGGACGCTCTCGCCGTCGTTGGTGACTGTCAGCCGGCCAAAGGCCCTGATATCCAAGGGGAATCCCGTGGTTCTGGTAGCGGGGTCGGTCGATCGAACCGGGTTAGCGATGAGTTAATTGCGATTCGGTTGCATGTTGGCGTGACTTCTCCCCGCCGCGCAAGGTCCGTCGACACGATTTGTGACGAGTTGACCCGGCGCCGGCTTCGATCGGTCGCGCTGTTCGGGGACCTGTCCGAGCGCCATCTGTTCCAGGTGGCCGCGGCAAGTAACGAACGGCGGCTGGCGATGGCCACGACGGTTGTCACCGCCGGGATGCCGGTCGCCGAGGTGTCGGTCGTGCTCGATGGGTATGCCGGAGCGGAGCGCGACGACATACCCGCGATCGTGCTCGGCCCGGGGGCGGTGATCGGGGCACCGGAGTCGCTGGACGGGTTGCGGTCGCCACTCACGATCGTGGCCCAGACGCCACTGGTACTGCGGGTGTTCGCCGCGTCTGATTTCGCGGAGTTGATTGTCGGCACCCCGCCGCTGGCAATCGGCTTGATCCGACAACTCGGCGGGCGGACGCGCACTCTGCTCGATGAGCTCGTGTGCGCACGACAGGGGTCCGTCACGCCGATGTTTGGATCAGATTCGAGCACGGGAATGCGTTGGTCATCGAGGTTGCGCGCCCGTCTCGTCATCGACGGAGTTCCCGGTATCACTGAGGTCCCCCAGCCGCAGTCGGTGCCGGGAACGTCCGTCGACTACTTCGGGTCGAAGCGGATCGCACCGTCGAGTCGAATCACCTGACCGTTGAGGTACCCATTGGTCACGAGGTGCTCGGCCAGCTGGGCGAACTCGTCCGGCTCTCCGAACCGCTTCGGGAAGGGAACCTTGGCCTCGAGCGCCGCGCGCATTTCGGCGGGTGCGAGTTCCCAGGCTGCCGTGCCCATGGTTCCGGGCGCGATGCAGTTGACCCGCACGCCGATTGCCGCGAGGTCGCGAGCCAGGATGATGGTCATGCCGATGATCCCGGCCTTCGCCGCGCCGTAGGCGATCTGGCCGATCTGACCTTCGTACCCGGCGATCGATGCGGTGGTGACGATCGCCCCTCGTTCGTCGTCGGGTCCAGGATCCTGGGTGGCCATCTGTGCGGCAGCCAGCCGGACGGTGTTGAACGTGCCGACGAGGTTCAGGTCGACGGTGTCCTGGAAGAGCGCGAGATCATGGGGAACGCCCGTGCGGTCGACGGTGCGGCCGCCCCCTCGCGCGCCGCCGGCGCACGCCACGACAATGCCGAGCGGTGCGCGGTTCGCCGCGGCCGCGACCGCCGCCTGGGTGTCATCCTCGTTCGTGACGTCGCCGCCAACCGCCTGCGCGTTCGCGCCCAGTGACCCGGCGACTGCTTCGGCCTTGGTCAGATCGCGGTCGAAGATCGTCACCCGCGCGCCCGCGGCTGCGAGCCGCCGGGAGGTGGCCTCACCGAGGCCGGATGCGCCGCCGGTGACGAGCGCTGCAGTTCCGTCGAGTTTCATCGATGCTCCTTTGCGGGGAAATCGGGCATGCTACGACCCGGAAGACGACAGGGAGTAGTGCATGGCGGTCGCGTCGCACGCACGTGACGATGAAGAGCTACGAGCCGGGATCGAACGCTGGTTGCACAGCCACGTCGCCGATCTGGCCGATGCAACCGTCGCCGCGTTGAGCCGTCCGACGACCGGCCTGTCGAGTGACACCGTGTTCGTGACCGCGACACCGCGATCCGGCGCGTCGACCGAGTGGGTCGTGCGGTTGCCGCCGGCCGGGGCCGGATTGTTCCCCACCTACGACCTCGGAGATCAGGTCGCGATCCAGAATGGGTTGTCGGCGGCGGGGATCCCGACGGCCGCACCCGCGAGCTTCGAGCCGGACCCATCGTGGCTCGGCGCGCCATTCATGTTCATGCCGCGGTGCGCCGGGCGGGTCGTCACGACGAATCCGCCGTATCTCCGGGTCGGGTGGTTGGCCGACGCGCCGAGCGCCACGCAACACCGTCTGATCGGGAGCTTTCTGACGAACCTCGCCGCGCTGCACCGCCTCGACCCGAGCACGGCGGGCACGCCGATGCCCATCGTGGCGCTGGACGCCACGTTGGACCGATGGAGTGACTACCTCACCTGGGCGGCGGCGGGTGCGCCGATCCCGGGCTACCTCGTTGCCGCACGCGACTGGTGTGAGGAGAACCTCCCCGCCGCGCCCCCGGAGCCGACGGTCCTCTGGGGCGATGTTCAACTGGCGAACTGTGTGTTCGACGACGCGGGTCGGGTGGTTGCGCTCCTCGACTTCGAACTCGCGGGCACGGGGCCGGCCGAGATGGACCTGGGATGGTTCCTCGCCCTGCATGAGATGACGGTCGCGCTCAACGGCGGTGACCTTCCCGGGTTCGGGGACCGCACCTCGATGCTCGCAACCTACGAGACGTCGTTGGGGCGATCGGTCGAGGACCTGCGGTGGTACCAAGTCTTCGCGCTGGTGCGCAGCGGGGCCATCATGGTGCGGATCGCCCGGATTCTTGCGGCGCAGGGAGTCGACGATTCCTGGCTGACGAGAGGGAACCCCACCGAAGGGGCCTTGGTTCGGGTGATGTCAGAGGAATGACGCGGCGTCGGTGAGGTTCATCGACTCGTCCGCGCCCAGCGCGATCGATTGCAGGTTGCCGATCCCGACACCACCGCCGACGGGATCCTCGACGCGGATGACGCAGTCGCGGTGTTGATGCACGCGACGTGCGGTGACCGGATCGGAACAATTGGGGATGTACTCGCCGTCGACGTGAAGGGGACCGCGCCACTGACCATGAGCCTGGCCGTCGAAGCCGTGGTACAGGCCGGTGCCGAGGTGAAAGCCGGTGTCGGAGACCGGGGTGAGGTTCAGGAGTCGAGTGCTCCCGTCGGCCATCGTCATGGTCAGGGTGCCGCCCTCGAATCGCCGGTTGTCGTCGCGGAAGTGCAGGTCCGGGACGAGCGCGACGAACGGCTCGCGGCGGCCGTCGGGGTGTTCGACGCCGCCCTGCATTTCGATGCGGGACCAGTCGCCGAGGCGGTGGCGTTGGTAGTACCAGTGGAGTGCGTATTCGCTGCCGTCGGGTCGGCGGCAGAGCACCGGGCACCAGTTGATGAGCATCGAGACACCGGCCGGCACCGGCGCCGGGATCAGATCATCGGGAACGGTTCCCACCTGGTACCGGACCCCCCAGGAATGGTCACGGGTGGAGACCCAATCGGTGAGTTCGGTCCGGACCCCGTCGACTTCGGCCCAGCCCGAACCCTTCCCGGTCTGGTGGTACCGGACGATGTCGGCATCGAGGCGGAACCCGTCGCGAGAACGGTGGTGTTCGCGGTTCTCCATCGCCGGTGGGACGACCGCTTCGAAGATCCACTCGAAGCTGATCGGGACGATGTCGGTCGGGGCCAACGCGAATCGAATCACCTTGAGCGGTTCGAGCACTTCGTAGGTGATCGGACCGACGGCAGTGTTCCCGGGGTCGGAACCGAGTTCTCGGCTGGATCTGACGGTCCACTGCTCCACGCCGCGCGAGACGCCCGCGTACGCGTCCATCACACCGCGGTTGACGTACTTCCCAATCCCGAACCCGAGTTGGAGCGAGCCATCGCGAGCGCACGCCATCGCGCAGACCTTCTCGGTCCATGAACGGTCCGACTGACTGACCGTCGCGAAGGTGTCGGTGATCTGGTGGTGGAACGCTTCATCTGCGGGGAGGAGCGGTCCGATCGTGGGCAAGGGATCAGGCCCGTTCCGGTGCGGGTTGTTCGGCGCGCACACCCCGGAGTCCGAACCACGCCATTTCCGCGAGCCAGCGCGCCACACGGTCAGGGTCGTCCGCTTCGGTGGTGGTGGTGCGGCGACTGGTGGCCTCGGCCATTCCGACGACGGCGTGCGCGAGGGCGCGGCGATGTTCGGGGGCCGCGTCGATGTCGATGAGGTCGGCGATGAGATCGGCCACCCGGTCGATGGTGGCTTCGGCGACCACGGTGAACTCGGGGTCGTTGCGAACGGAGGCCCCGAAGAGGAGCCGGAACGCGGCTCGGTGCTCGGCCACGAACCGGAAGTACGTGGCGAACCCTTCCTGGACCCGCTCACGGCCGGTGGCGGCGCTCGCCGTCGCGACGATCAGACGGTTGGTGAGTTGGGTATCGACATCGTCGAGCAACTCGCGGTAGAGCGCCCGCTTCGACGGGAAGTGCTGGTACACGACGGGTTTGGTGACGCCCGCGGCCTCGGCGATGTCCTCCATCGAGGTGGCGTGGAAGCCGTGCTCCGCGAACAGTTCGATCGCGACCTCGAGCAGTTGCACTCGACGCTGTTCGGCCGGGAGACGCATGCCGGTCAGCGGCTCGACTTCAATGGCATCTCGTACCGGTCGTCGTGATCGAAGTTGCGCTCGTACCGGTCGGCCAGGTGCGCGGTTTCGTCGTCGGTCAACGGCAGATCCGATGCCGCCGCGTACTCGCGGACCTCGTCGACGTTGACGCAGGTGGGGAGCACGGTGGCGAACGCCGGGTTCGCCAGGATGCCGGCGATGGCCGCCTGACCGCGAGTGCGACCGGTGCCTTCCCAGAGGAAGGCGAGGGTGTCGGCCTTCTCGAAGTTGTCGAGCATGTTCTGCTTGTTGCGGTGGGATCGGTGGTCTCCGGGAGGAAACACGGTGTCGCGTGTGACCTTGCCCGAGAGCGTGTCGGAGGCATGGGGGACCCGTGAGATCAGGCTGACCTGGCCGTCGGCCACTCTGGGCTCGGCGGCGAAGGTGAGACCGGGACCCTGTTCGAGGATGTTGAACACGGTCTGGAGCGAGCAGATGTTCCGGCGGCGGATCGATTCGACGCCCTCCTCGATCCATCCGATGGCGGGGCCGAGGGCGACGCCGAGTGCCCGGATCTTGCCCTCGGCGACGAGAGCATCGAGGGTCTCCCACAGCTCGTCGTCGAGGACGGGCTCGATGCGCACGTTGTGGAGTTGGTACAGGTCGATGTAGTCGGTCCCCATGCGTTGGAGCGATGCGTCGATCTGCGCTCGGATCGACGCCGGCCGCCAGTCGTGGGGACGCTCGCGCTGGCGCCCGTTGCGCCGCTCGGCCTCGATGTCGTACCCGCACTTCGTGGTGATGACGATGTCGGCGCGGTTGGTCGCGAGGACGTCGGCGAGCAGGGTCTCGCCGACCCCGTTCTCGCCGTAGACCGGCGCGGTGTCAATGAAGTTGATGCCGGCATCGAGCGCGGCGTGCAGCATCTCCTGCTTGTTCTCGACCTCGCCCCACCAGTCGCTGGCGAGGGTCCAGGTGCCGAAGCCGATTTCCGAGACTTCGATGTCGCTCTGTCCGAACCGTCGGTACTGCATCGGGACCTCCAGGGGTGGGGCGCTCAGCGTACCGACCGAACGAATCCCACTTCGATTCCCAGCGTTTGGCGGCTCATGACGCGCGGAGCGCCACCAGCCGCCAAACGCTGGCTATCGGGTCAGTAGACGATGACCGAACGGGCGATCTCGCCCGAACCCATGTTGTCGAGCGCCTCGTTGACCTGGTCCAGCGAGATCTGCGCCGACATCAGCTCGTCGAGCATGAGCTCACCGCTCTGGTAGAGGCCCGCCAGCATGGGGACGTCGCGGTGGACGTTGGATCCGCCGTACCAGCAACCGCGGATCTGCTTCTCGCTGACGAGCAGGTCCATCGCCGGGTTGATCGTGAGCATCGTGTCGAAGCTCGGCACGCCGACGATCACGGCCTGGCCGCCTCGTCGGGTCATTTGCAGCGCCTGCTCGATGGTCGCGCCGAGGCCGATGACCTCGAAGGCCACATCGGCGCCGCGGCCGCCGGACAACTCCATGACCTTGGCGACGGCGTCGCCGTCGGTCGAGGGGTTGACGAGGTCGGTCGCCCCGAACTTCTGCGCGGTCTGGAGCTTCCCGTCGACCATGTCGACGGCGATGATCCGCTCCGCACCCGCGTGCTTGGCGCCTTGGATCACATTGAGGCCGACACCACCACACCCGATCACGGCGACGGTGTCACCCTTGCGGATACTCGCGGTGTTCACGGCCGCACCGAAGCCGGTGAGGACGCCGCAGCCGATGAGCGCACCGGCAGTGAGCGGAATCGACGGGTCGATCTTCACCGCACCGATCGCGGGGATGACCGCTTCCTCGGCGAACGTGCCGGACGCGGCCATGACCGAGATCGGAACACCGTCGCGAGAAGCGCGGGAGGTCATGTCGAGCAGCCCGCCGCTCATCGACGCCATACTCCCGGCCTCGCACAGCTCACCCTGGTCGTGCTCGCAGTAGTAGCAGGCCCCGCACTGGGGGACCCACGAGACCACGACGTGGTCGCCGATGCTGAGATTGTCGACACCCTCGCCGAGTTGGGTGATCGTGCCGGCACCTTCGTGACCGAGGATGGCGGGAAGTGCGATGGGGAGCACACCGTTCACGACCGAGAGGTCGGAGTGGCAGACGCCGGAGGCGCCCATCTGGATGCGGATTTCACCGGCTTTCGGGTCGGCGACATCGATGTCGACGATCTCGAGCGGGGATCCGACGGCATTGGCAACAGCGGCCTTGGGCATGGAAACTCCTTGAAAGTGGAGGGGCGGCGAGGAATCTAACGGAT
>JAENVU010000192.1 GCA_016650415.1 Acidimicrobiia bacterium | reverse complement strand
CCGTACTGGGCGGAGAAGCTCGCCACCACCGAGATCGTCGCCTACCAAGCCTCGGCGCGCGGCGGCACCCTGCATTGTCGCCTCGCCGGTGATCGCGTGTTCCTCGCCGGTCCCGCCGTCACCGTGCTCCGCGGCGAGATCTCCGTCTGACGCGACAGCCGCGTCATCGACACCTTCTTCGGAAACTCCGCCGACCGCGACCCGGTCTGCCCCCCCGCTCGGGTTGCCCGCTCGGTGTTCGTCCGGCGAGCCACCCCAGGTGCCACGTCACTCGAACCTGGTGCGTTCCGCGGAACGTGTCAGGAACTGGGAATCGCCCGACCGCACACACTGTCACTTTCCGGAAATCCAGTTAGATATATGGCTGTAGAGCCAAGCGGAATCTCCGAAATCGCGCATCAACACGCGAAATCGCAGACGTTCCCAGCCGCGTAGCCCGGCAACGCCCAGGCGCCACGTCATCCGGCTCAGGGTTTCCAGCTTCTGGGCGTTCCGCGGAACGCACCCGGACCGGGTGATCCGACCGGGACGGCGGTCCCGTACCTCATCGCGACGGCCGCGGCTACGAGGCGGCTTCGGCGAGCGACTCGGCCATGGCGGGGTGGACCAACAACGAGTCGGCGATGTCGGCGACCTTCAAGTTGTTGGTGACTGCGACCGCAATCACCGAGATCAGTTCGGCGGCACCGCGACCGACGATCGAACCGCCGAGCACCTCACCCGTCGCGGGGTCCGAGATCACCTTGACGAAACCACGCGGATCACCCTTGATGAGTGCCTGCGCGTTCGTCGCGAACGGCACTTTCGTCACCCGGATCTTCCGGCCCGACGCGAAGGCATCGGCCTCGGCCAGCCCGACGTCGGCTACCTCCGGCTCGGTGAAGATCGCCGACGCGGCCTTCTCGTAGTCCAGGTGCCGGTGCTGGCGCGAGTGCTCCCCCATGAGGTGTTCGGCGATCTTGCGACCCTGCATCGACGCGACCGACGACAACGGCAGCTTCCCTGACACGTCGCCTGCGGCATAGATGTGGGGCACGTCGGTCAGACAGTTGTGGTTGATCGGGATGTACCCACCGTCGGTGCACACCAGACCGGCCGCCTCCAATCCGAGCCCGTCGGTGTTCGGAATCGAACCGATCGCGAGGATGACGTGGGACGCGTCGACCCGGCGCCCGTCGTTGCACTCGACCCGCACGGTGTCGCCCTCGCGCCCGATGTTGGTCGCGCGTGCCCCCTTGAGAAGATGCACGCCCCGGTTGAGGAACTCATCCTCCAGGACCGCGGCCACCTCGGGGTCCTTGAGCGGCAGGACCTGCTGGCGCGAGACGACCAACGAGACCTCACTCCCCAGCGCGCTGAACATGTGCGTGAACTCGACTCCCGTGACACCGGATCCGATCACACAGAGATGTTCGGGGATCTGCGGCGGCGGGTAGGACTCGCGCGTGGTGAGGACGCGATCACCGTCGAGCGGGGCCCATTCGGGGATCCGCGGCCTCGAGCCCGTGGCGACGAGGATCACATCGGCATCGACCACCTCATCGACACCGGGGCCCACGACCCGCACCGAGTGCGGATCCACGAAGGTCGCGGTGCCGGCGAGCAAACGGACGCCTTGGGACTCCAACAGGTTCTGGACCGACGCGTGCAACCGTTCCTCGATACCGGCCACCCGTTCACGAACGGCGGTGGCATCGAGTTGACCTTCGGCGCGCAACCCCATCGTGTGGGCGCGCCGCAGATTCGCGAGCTCGGCGCCGGTGGCGATCATCGCCTTCGACGGGACGCAATCCAGCAGGTGCGCGGCGCCGCCGATGAGATCACGCTCGATCAGCGTGACCTCGGCGCCCAAGGTTGCGGCCACGGTTGCAGCGGTGTTGCCGGCCGGACCGCCACCGATGATCAGGAATCGTCGAGTCACCTCCCCGACGCTACCGGCACTCGGCCGTTCGGCGATTCACCGTCGAACCCCGAATAGTGTCGACCCGATGCCCGAGTACCGACACGACGCGATCCTGGACCGACGCGTGGTCGTCGCCGCCGAGCGCGCCACCCGGCCGCACACCACGACTCTCACCCCGGAACTCCGGAATGGCCCGGAAACCTGTCCGTTCTGCCCCGGTCATGAAGCCGACACACCGCCCGAGACGTACCGGGTCGGACCGGGAGCACCCGACACGCCGGGTTGGGACATCCGCGTGGTGCCGAACCTCTACCCCATCGTCGGCGCGCCGGAGCAGGGTGACGCCAGCGGCGCCCACGAGGTGATCATCCTCTCCCCCGACCACGACCGGGCCTTCGCGGAACTCGAACTCGACCAGGCCGTCGCGGTCCTCCTGGCCACGCGCGACCGCACCCGCGTCCATCTCGAACAGGGACGAGCCTTCGCGATCGCCTTCATCAATCACGGTCGCGGTGCCGGTGCTTCGATCGCGCACCCGCACGCCCAGATCGTCGCCCCCGACGGCCCGGCCAAGGCCGTCACGGCCATGACCGGTCGATTCGAGACCGACCTCATCGCCAGGGAGATCGCCGACGCCCGCACGGGGGACCTCCTCGTCGTCGACGGTCCCGCGCCCGCGTGGTGCCCGCCCGCGTCGTGGTGTCCGTACCTCATGCGCGTCGCCCACCGTTCGACCCGAGCGCGCTTCGACGAGGCGACCGACGCCGAGATCCGGGTCGTGGCCACCGCGATGCACGACGCCCTCGGTCGCCTCGAAACTCTCCTCGGCGCGGTGCCGTACAACGCGATCGTTCACTCCGCACCGCCGGACACACGCGCCGCGGAGATGCACTGGCACGTCGAGCTCGTCCCGCGCACTGCCGTCATCGCGGGCTTCGAGCTCGGGAGCGGCACCTACGCGAACTCCGTGGCCCCCGAGCAAGCTGCGGCCTTGCTGCGCGACGCACGCTGATGCACATTCACCTCTGCATCACCATTGGCGCGCCGGTCGAGTCGGTGTGGAACACCATCGAGTCGGTGGAAGATCACACCGAGTGGATGGCCGACGCCGAGTCGATCACATTCGTCACCGATCAGCGCGCCGGCGTCGGCACCGAGTTCGACTGCCTGACCCGCGTCGGACCGCTCTCCACCGTCGACCGAATGCGCGTGACCGAGTGGAAGCCCAACGCTGCCATGGGAATCGAACACCGGGGCATGGTGACGGGTGCCGGCCGGTTCACCCTCCGGGCCGCCGGCGCGGGCATCACCGAGTTCTGCTGGGACGAGGAGTTGCACTTCCCCATGTGGATAGGCGGCGCGATCGGCGAACGGGCGGGCCGCCCGGTATTGATGCGAATTTGGCGCGCCAACCTCACCCGCCTCCGCGACCTCGCGGAGCGACCGGCAACGCCCCCGAGCTAGCGCCCCGAGAACGTGGCTTTCCCGGGGCCGTGCTCCAGGAAGCTGGCCACGCCGGTCTGAGCGTCGTCGGTACCGAACACATCGACGAACGCAGCTGCTTCGATGTCCAGTCCGTCCGCCAGCGATCCGTCGAGGCCGCGATCGATCGTCCGCTTGGCCATCCCCATCGCGGCGACGGCACCTCGGGCGAGCTCCCCCGCCCATGCGAGCGCGGCCGACTCGAGCTCCTCGGCGGGAACGACCCGATCGACCAACCCGATCGCGAGTGCTTCCGCCGCCTTGACCTGCCGACCACTCCAGATGAGTTCCTTCGCCCGGGCCGGACCGACCAAGCGCGCCAGCCGCTGAGTGCCGCCGGCACCGGGAATGATGCCGAGCAGGATCTCGGGCTGGCCGAAGCGCGCCGTCTCCGCGGCGACGCGCAGATCGCACGCCAGTGCGAGCTCCATCCCACCGCCGAGCGCAAAACCGCTCACCCCGGCGATCACCGGTCGCGGAATCGCCGCGAGGCCGTCGAAGGCACGACGGAACGTGGCGCCGATGCTCCGAGCGGTCTCCTGGTCGCCGAACTCCTTGATGTCCGCGCCGGCCGCGAGGGCCTTCTCACTCCCGAAGACGACCACGGCCTTCACACCCGGGTCACGACCCAGGTCCTCGGCCGCGTCACCGATCGCCGTCAGCAGCGCTTGCGACAGCGGGTTCATCGGCGGGCGGTTCAGGCGAAGTGCGACCACGCCGTCGGCGTGGGACTCCCGGAGGACCAAGTCGTCAGTCATCTCCGGACACTACCGAGGTCACCGATCGCGCAAGAGCTCCGCGGCCGCGGTGTGGGGATCGAGTTGCCGAGCGGCGACCGCATCGAGCAACGCTTCGAACCGCTCCCCCGAACAGGCCGCCGACGCCTCGTGCTCGAGTCGGGTCACGACGATCGACCGCAGTTCCTCGCGCAGACGTTCCTCGCGTCGACGCGCCAGCCGGCCGTTCTGTTCCTGGAACGCGCGATGCTCCTTGATCGCGTCCCACAACTCGGCCACGCCGTCACCCCGAGTCGCGACCGTCTCGATGATGCGCGGCCGCCAGTCCGAGTGGGCCGAGAGGTCCAACATCATCTCCAGGTCACGCACGGTTTCGGCGACGCCGTCGCGGTCGGCCTTGTTGACCACGAACAAATCGGCGATCTCCATCAGGCCGGCCTTGTTCGCCTGAACGCCGTCGCCCCAGCCGGGGTTCACCACGACGACCGTCGTATCCGCGGCGCCGGCGATCTCGACCTCGACCTGGCCGACACCGACGGTCTCGATCACGATCCAGGGCTTACCCGCGGCATCGAGCACCCGGACCGCGCGGGGCGTGGCCAACGCGAGGCCACCGAGATGCCCGCGGGTCGCCATCGAGCGGATGTACACACCGGGGTCGGTGGCATGGTCCTGCATCCGCACCCGGTCGCCGAGGATCGCGCCCCCGCTGAACGGGCTCGTCGGGTCGATCGCCAGGACGCCCACCTCGTCGCCATCCGCCCGGATCCGACTGACCAACGCGTCGGTCAGGCTCGACTTCCCCGCGCCGGGTGCGCCGGTGAGACCGATGGTGTAGCCCCGCCCGGTGTGGGGGTAGAGCGCGGCACCCGCGATCGTCGCATCCGGACCGCCGGACTCGACCATGGAAATCAACTTGGCGATCGCACCGCGGTCGCCGGTGATCGCGCGAGCTACCAGCGCTTCAGGATCCCGTTGCATCTGCCGGCAGTGGTCAGTCAGCGACGACTTCGGTGATGCCCGGCACCCGATCCATGATGATCCGTTCGACGCCGGCCTTCAGGGTCATCGTCGACACCGGGCACGTCCCGCACGCGCCGACGAGTTCGACATGGACGACGCCCGCGTCGTCGATGTTCTTGAACACGATGTCGCCGCCATCGGCCTGCAACGCGGGCCGGATCGCATCGATCGCCTCGAGAACGCCGCTTTCCTGGGTATCAGTTGGCATCGAGAACCTCCGACCGGGAAAACGCCGAGGCTACTGACTTTCTTCCCGAGTGCCCGAAACCCGTTCGATGTCGGCGCCGAGGGAGGCGAGGCCGCCTACGAGGTCGGGGTAGCCGCGGTCGACGTGGGACCAGTCGTCGATGACGGTCTCACCGTCGGCCCGCATGCCGGCCAGGGCCAGCGCCGCGCCCGCCCGCACGTCGAAGGCCCGCACCGGTGCGCCCGACAACCGAGGCCGACCTCGGACGACGGCGTGTCGGCCCTCGTGGCGGATGTCCGCGCCCATCCGGGCGAGTTCCTCGACGAACGCCAACCGATTGTCGAACACGTTCTCGGTCACGATCCCGGTGCCGTCACTCACCGAGAGGAGCGCGACGGCCATCGGCATGAAGTCGGTCGCGAATCCGGGATACGGCAGCGTCGCGATGTCGACCGCGCGTCGGGGTTCGACGGCCTGCGCCCAGATGCCACCAGGGGTCGGCGAGACCCGCATCCCCATGTCGCCGAGTTTCACGCCGACCATTTCCAGGTGTTCCAACTTCACGCCTTCCAACGTGATCTCGCCACCGGCGACGCCACAGGCCATGAGGAAGGTGCCGGCCTCGATCCGGTCTCCCATGATCTCGGTGTCGGCCGAGGTCAACTCGTCGACCCCTTCGACCGTGATCGTGCTGGTGCCCGCGCCGAGAATGTGTGCACCCATCCGATTGAGGAAGGCCGTGAGGTCGGTGATCTCCGGTTCCCTCGCAGCGTTCTCGATGACGGTCTCACCTTTGGCCAGGACCGCCGCGGTGAGAAGGTTCTCGGTCGCGCCGACGCTCGGGAACTCCAACACGATGCGGGTCCCGCAGAGGGCTTCGCACCGAGCGTGAACGAACCCGTGCTCGACGACGACCTCGGCACCCATCGCCTCGAGCCCGCGGATGTGCATGTCGAGCCGACGACTGCCGATGTTGTCCCCACCCGGGAGCGCGACCCGCGCTTCACCACACCGGGCCACCAATGGTCCCAACACGTTGATCGAGGCGCGCATCTGCCGCACCAGTTCGTAGGGGGCCTCGGGCAGAAGTGGTCCGGTCGTATCGAGGCGGAGTTCGTCGGGCCCGGTCCATTCGACGCCGGCACCGACCGCCCGGAGTACATCGAGCATCACGTCCAGATCACGCACCCGCGGGAGATTCCGAACGTGGGTCACGCCCGAGGCGAGCAGTGCGGCGGCGAGCTGTTTGAGACCGGAGTTCTTCGTGGCCCCTGAGACCTTGATGGTCCCGTACAAGGGCCCCGAGGGCCGCACCCGTACTGCATTCACCCGGCTCAGGGTACCCGACTACTCCCCGCGGTAGACCGGATCCCGACCTTCGACGAAGGCGGTCACGGCCTCGCGCATGTCCTGCGACGGGAGGCACACGCTCTGCGCCTCGGCCTCGATCCGCAGGCCATCGGCGATCGGAAGATCGAATCCCGCGTTGATCGCGCGCTTCGCTTCCCGAACTGCGAGCGGAGGTTGCGCGGCGATCCGATCGGCCAGCTTCTGTGCGGCCTCCTCCAACTCCTCGTCGGGGACGACCTGCTCGCACAATCCGATGCGCAACGACTCTTCGGCGTCGATGCGCGCCGCGGTGAAGATCATCTCCTTCGCCTTCCCCGTTCCGACGATCCGCGGGAGACGCTGCGTCCCACCGAGGTCCGGGATGATCCCGTACTTGTGTTCGAGCAACCCGACACTGATACCGCGCGCAAAGATCCGAATGTCACACGCCAGCGCGATCTGCAGACCTGCGCCCAGTGCATACCCGCGGGCCGCGGCAATCGTCGCGAACGGCGCGTCCTCCAGCCACGAGAACGCTTCCTGGGTGCGCATGATGCCGTCGACCATGGGATTCGGATGACGAGTCCCTCCGTCGGCACCCCCGGCGATCCCGTCCTGGCCCCCGCCCGAGAACACCGAGGTATCGATCCCGCTTGAGAACGCCCGACCGGAACCGATCACGATCAGCGAACGGATCGGCCCCGGGTCCGCGACGAGACCCTGACCGAGCTCGCGCAGTTCTCGCCACATCTCGATCGTGAAGCTGTTGAGCTTGTCGGGACGATCGAGAATCAGGTGGGCGACATGACCGTCGATCTCCAGCCGGAGCGTGTTCCATTCGGTCTGCATCGGGTGAGGGTAGCGAGAACCGTCGGCCGGCAGACCGCTCAGTTCCGAGGCAGGGGAACCTCGCCGGTGACCTCGAACCGAGACGCGTGCACCAGGCGGACGACGTCGACCGGAACCGCCAGACCCGGGATCATGTGCCGCCCGGCCGCGATGGCCGCGATCCCTTCCGGGACTTGCTCCCCGACATCCACGGTGGCCAAGACTTCGAGCGGCTGGGCCAGATCGCAGAGCCGGGCCGCGAGATTGATCGCACCGCCGGTGTAGTCGTCCCCCTCGAACAGGATGACGTCCCCCGCGGCGACTCCCGCTCGCAGGGGCAGCAAACCCACGTCGACGAAATGATCTGCCAACGAGACCGTCGCCTCCACCAAGGTCGTCGTGTCGACGGAGACGAGCATGGCGCCATCGCCGAGCCACTTCGCGATCCGTACGCCGATGTCGGAGGCCGTGGCCCGCAGGACGGACCGGAACTGGGTCAGCACCGCCACCGCTTCGGCATCCCCGTGAAGATCCGTGAACTGCGTGAATCCCGACAGGTCGACGAACGCGAACGCCCGGGGGACACGCACTCAGATCCTCCAGCCCGCTTCTTTGCGTTCCTTGCACGTCGGGCACACGGGATAGTTCTTGGGGTCCCGCGTCGGCACCCACTTCTTCCCGCACAACGCGACGATCGCCTCGCCGGTGACGTAGGCGCGGGTGACGTCATCCTTCCGGGCGTAGTGCGAGTAGCGGTCGTGATCACCGTCGTCGCTCACTGGCCGGGAGGGCGACTCCGCGGGAGTCTCGGCGGGCGCGATGGTCGGTGCGATTGTCGGTGCGAAGGTCGGCTCGGTAACGGTGTCGGACACGGCGCCGAGGCTAATCGGGCAACGCGGTGACCCAGCCCACCGCGGCGGCCGCCGCCTCGGCCAGCACACCGTCGACCGTCAACCCGCTGCGCTTCAGCGGTTTGAAGCCGTGATCGCCACTCTCGATCCAGTGGAACGTCCGTGGCCCCTTGACCTTGCGGGCGGCCTTGATCAACGCCGGCTTCGAGGCCAGCGAATCACGGGTCCCGCTCACGAACAACACGGGCATCGTCAGCCGGGGGAAGTGCTCGCTCCGTTCCCTCTCGGGCTTTCCCGCCGCGTGCAGGGGGTATCCGAGGAGGAGCAGCCCCAGACAGGGAACCGGGTCGTCGGCGTCGCCCGCCACCATCGAGCAGTACCGGCCACCCATCGAGCGGCCCCCGATCACCAACCGGTCGACATCCAGCTTCGTTCGCCGGGCGAGCTCGTCGATCGCGGTGCGCGTCGCGTCGAGGAGCACGGGCGGACGGTCCGGCGCCTTCCTGCCCGCACTGCGGTACGGGTACTGGAATCGCAGGCTCGGGATCCCCGCCGCACTCAGCGCGTCGGTCACCGTCGTGAGCGTGGCCGCGTGCATGTCGGCACCCGCGCCGTGGGCGAGGAGCACCGCCCGATCCGCGACCTTGGCGACGCCGCGCTTCGGTCCTTGGTACGCGTAGTCGAGCGTGCGTTTCGTCGTCATGGTTGCAGCACCCACTGTTCGAGGAACGCCTGCGTTCGCTCCAACTCGTCTTGGACGGTTTCGATCTTGGACCATCCGTGACCTTCACCGTCGTACACGTGGAACTCCACCACGCCGCCCGCGGCCCGAACGGCATCCACGAGCAGTTCGGCTTGCCTCGGCGGCACGACTTTGTCGGCATCGCCCTGCAGGACGAGCAACGGAGCTCGAAGGCGGTCGGCGTGGGTGACCGGCGATTGTTCCCGGAATCGGGCCTCATCGCCGGGGAGGACACCGACCAGCTCGTCCAGATAGCGCGATTCGAAACGATGCGTCGTCGCGGCGAGATCGAACAGGTCGGTCACGCCGTAGGCCGACACGACCGCGCGCACGAGATCCGGCGCCTGCGCTCCCACCATCAAGGCGGTGAGACCCCCGGAACTACCACCGGCGATCGCAACCCGGTCGGGATCGCACCACCCCTGATCCCCGGCCGCCCGGATCCCGGCGATGACGTCCTCGACATCGGCGCTCCCCCACGTTCCCTGCAACCCCTGCGCGAACGACCGTCCGTAGCCGGTCGACCCTCGCGGGTTCGGGCGCAACACCGCCCAGCCCCGGCTCGTGAAATATCGCAACCAGCCGTCCCAGGTCACGGTCGCCTGGCCCGTCGGCCCGCCGTGGACATCGACGAGCAGGGGCGGAGCACCCGCACCCTCGTCGTCCGCTCCGTCCGGCGGGTACAACAGTCCGGGCACGGTCATGCCGTCGCGCGTCCAGGTCACCGGCCGCGGTTCTCGCGCACCGAGTTCCAACCCCGCGGGCGCACCGCGGGCCACGACGCGCCGAGCATCACCCGTCGGTGTCCACACGGTGATCTGTGGTGGCGTCTTGGCGCCCGAGCGGACCGCGACGATTCCCTGTCGGCCCCAGTCGATGCCGTGGTGCCAGCCCTTCGCGATCTGCCGTACCTCCCCGTCGAGGGAGACCACCACGAGTTGGGCGAAGCCCGCCTCGTTCCGACACAGCGCGATCGCATCACCGTCGGGCGACCACGCGAACGAACGCTGGCCGGGACCCCACGACGGCTCCGCGTGATCATGAGGTTCGGCCAGCAACGGTCGGGGCGCGTCGCCGTTTGCGTGCGCGACGACGACGTTCCAGTACCCGGACTCGTCCGAGACGTACGCGAGGTGACGACCGTCGGGTGCGAAGCGAGGCTGGCCGACTGCGATGCCGGCACCACCCGCGACCACCGCGCTCGTCCCCGCACCGCGATCGGCCACCATGATCCGCGACGAGGTCCAGGACATCGCGGCGAGGTCCCACTCATGCCACGCCACCCACCGACCGTCAGGGGTGACCGCGGGGTCCCACGCGAAGTCGGCGTCGGACCACCGGCGACCGGTGGGGATCCCGACGCCACTGCGTTCGGGGTCAGGCGCCGGCCACATCAGTTCGACCACGTCCAGCGCGTCGTCACGCTCGGATGCGAACAGCAGGCCGCCACTCCAAGCCGCCGGCGCGGCCGACTGGCCGTCGTGGCCGATCAGCCGACCGGGACCACCCTCGACGCCGAGGTTGGCGATCGCTCCCGCCGCGGTGACGACCCCGAGGTGGTCGTCGTCCAACCAACACCAGGCCCCACCCCGATACGCGCCCACCCGGCCGAGTTCGTGCTCGGCCGTCACGACCACCGGGGGCCCGGACCCGTCGGTGGGCGCGACGACGAGGTCACTGCGACCGTCGATCGATTCGAGCCAGCCCAACCACGTGCCCCCGGGCGACCACCGGGGCTCGGCCACCACCTTCGTGCGAGCCACCGCACGTGACGAAAGTCTCGATTCCACCAGCCGGAACCTACGCCAGGACGTTACGACAACGCCTCATCTAGGCTGCTGCGTCTCATGGTGACCTCCCCCCGACTCCCCGAGTCGCTCCGCGTCGCCTGGCTGATCTACCGGGGCAACCCCCACTGTGGCGGCCAGGGCGTCTATACGAAGTACATCGCTCGCGAAGCGATCGAACTCGGCCACCACGTCGAGGTCCTCTCGGGCCCGCCGTACCCCGAACTCGACGATCCGATGGGCCTCGTCAAGATCCGGAGCCTCGACCTCTATCCCTCCGGCAACCCGTTCCGCGTGCCCTGGCCGTGGGAGTTCCGCGACGGTATCGACCTCGGCGAGTTCGGCTTGATGTGCACCGGGGTGTTCCCCGAGCCGTGGGCGTTCACGCTCCGGGCCCGGAACTGGCTCCGGCAGCACCGCGCCGATTTCGATCTCGTGCACGACAACCAATCGTTCGGCTCCGGCCTGGTCGGGATGATGAACGACGGCTGGCCCGTCTGCGCGACGCTTCATCACCCCATCACGGTCGACCGCGATCTCGAGCTGCAGCACGCGACCAACCCGTGGCAGCGGTTCAACCTCAGGCGGTGGTACGCGTTCCTGGACATGCAGATGAAGGTCGCTCGCCAGGTCCCGCGGCTGGTGACGGTGAGCGAGAACTCCCGGAAGGACATCATCGCTCAGATGCACGTCCGCGAGGAGCAGTTGCGCATCGTTCCGGTCGGCGTCGATCAAGACGTCTTCCGGCCGATGCCCGAGGTCGAGCGCGTTCCGGGTCGACTGCTCGTCACCACGTCGTCCGACCAGCCGCTGAAGGGGCTCGTACCTCTACTCGAAGCGGTGGCCAAGGTGCGCACCGAGCGCGACCACGTCCACCTCGTGGTCATCGGCAAGCCCAAGGACGGTTCCAAGATTCCCGCGCTGCTCGACAAGCTCGGCTTGCGCGCCCACGTGGAGTTCGTGTCCGGGGTCGCCACCGAGCGGATCGTCGAGCTCTACGCCGAATGCCAGCTCGCCGTGATTCCCTCACTGTACGAAGGGTTTTCGCTGCCGGCGATCGAAGGCATGGCGTGCGGCACTCCGCTCGTCACCACGACGGGTGGCGCGCTGCCCGAGGTCACCGGACCATCGGGCGGGGCCGCGCTCACGGTGCCACCGAACGACCCGGGTGCGCTGGCCGGCGCGATCGTGACCATGCTCGACGACGCCGAACTCCGGGCGCGGATCGGTGCCGCTGGTCGCGAGCGGGTGCTGGACCGGTTCACCTGGCGCAAGACCGCGCTCGGCATGATCGACAACTGGTACGAGACGCTGGAGCTTGCTCATGCTCACCGTTGATTTCGATCGCCTTCGGCTCCAGCCCGGCGACCGCCTGCTCGACATGGGCTGTGGCGGTGGCCGCCATGCGTTCGCGGCGATGAAGCGCGGCGCGTCGGTCATTGCCCTCGACTATTCCGAAGCCGACCTGAAGGACGTGCGCGCGACCGTCGGCGCAATGCACGCGGCCAAGGAAGTCCCCGAGTCCCAACCATGGCTGACCGTCAACGGCGATGCACTCCGTTTGCCGTTCCCCGACAACTCGTTGGACCGGGTCGTGTGCTCGGAAGTCCTCGAACACATCTGGGATTACCGCGGCGCGATCGGCGAACTCGTCCGCGTGCTGAAGCCGGGCGGTCGGATGGCCGTCACGGTCCCGACGCGCTGGCCGGAGCGGATCAACTGGGCCCTCGACTACGAGTACCACGATGCTCCCGGCGCACACGTCCGCATCTTCCGCCAGCATGAGTTGGAACAGGATCTCGAAGCCGCCGGCGTGTGGTTGCGTGGTTCGCACCATGCACACGCCCTCCACTCCCCCTACTGGTGGATCCGCTGCGCCGGCGGTGTCGGCCAGCCCGACCGCCCCATCGCGAAGCGCTATCACGACTTTCTGGTGTGGCAGCTGACCAAGAACCCGAAGTGGCTCGCGACGGTTGATCGGGCGCTGAACCCGATCCTGGGCAAGAGCCTCGTGATCTACTCGCAGAAGGTCGATCCGTCGTGACCGTCGCGGGCGTCTTCGACGCCGCCGCGTTGCACGCCACCGCCGATGCCATCGCCTCGGTCCAGACCGCCGACGGCAACATCCCGTGGATTCCGGGTGGCAAGACCGACCCGTGGAATCTCGTCGAAGCCGCGATGGCCCTCGACGTCGGCGGTCGGCACGACGACGCGGTTCGCGCCTACCAGTGGCTGCGGAGCATGCAGCGCCCCGACGGTGGCTGGCACTCCTATTACCTGGGCACCGAGGTGTCCGATCCGACCTTGGACACGAACGTCGCCTGCTACCTGGCCACCGGCGTCTGGCACCACTATCTGACGACCGGCGACACCGCATTTCTTCGTGACTACTGGTCCACCGTCGAGCGCACGATCGATTACGCGTTGGCGTTCCAGACCAAGACCGGCGAGATTGCCTGGCGAGCCGACGACCCGGAAGACGGCGCACTGCTCACGGGGTCGTCGAGCATCCACCACAGCCTGCGGTGTGCCATCGCGATCGCCGAACGGCTCGGACACGAACGGCCCGACTGGGAACTCTCGGTCGGTGCACTGGCGATCGCCATCGCACACCGCCCGGATCGTTTCCTCGACAAGTCGCGATGGGCAATGGACTGGTACTACCCGATCCTCGGAGGCATCCTCCGCGGCGAGCCCGCGCAGGCCCGCATCGCGGCGTTCTGGGACACCTTCGTGGTGCCCGGCCGCGGCGTGCGGTGCGTCTCCGACCAGCCGTGGGTCACCGCGGCGGAGACCTGTGAACTGGTCATGGCCCTCGACGCGATCGGCGAGACGGAGCGAGCCCTCGACCTGTTCACCTGGGTGCAGTTCCTGCGTCACGACGACGGTTCGTACTGGTGTGGTATGAACTTCGACGGCGATCGGTTCGATCGGCCCGGAGAACACTTCACGGCCGATCACCCCACGTGGAACTCCGCGGCCGTCGTCCTGGCGGCGCACGCACTCGGCGGCGAGGGCCCCACCGCCGGTCTGTTCCGGGGCGAAGGGCTCCCGGTCGGACTCTCCGCCGAAGAGCTGCTCGAGGCCGGCGTCGACATCGAGTCCGACCGCCACTAACCCGGTTCCCTCGCACCGATTCGGCGGCCCGCGGGGCCGACTGCCGCCCGGAACGCACGGGCGCGTCTCGATGACTACCGTTCGCGGCGATGTCCGACGTCATGTGGGGTGTGGTCGGCGCGCTCGATCTCCTCGTGCTCGCCCTCCTCTTGAACATCTCGTGGTTCGCGTGGCTCGCCGTGTTCCACGACGGGTCCCCCGTCGTACTCACCGCCTCGTGGATTCCGTTGATCTACGGAATCGCGACCGGCCACTGGGCGATCGCGATCGCGGCGAGCTTGTTGGCGGGCATCCATCTCGGTCTGGTCGTCCCGCGGTTGATGAAGGATCCCGTCCCCCCGTGGGTCGCCTCCGCGCCCCGGACCCGGCTGGCGGTCGCAAATGTCTTCCTCGACAATCGGACACCGGCTGCCGCTGCCGCGCAGCTTGTTGCCACCAACGCCGAGGTCATCGTCGTCACCGAACGCACGGATCTGTTCATCGCCGCCTTCGAGGCCGCGGACCGGGACGGACGCTACGCAACGAAGATCGACAAGCCACCCGAACGGGCCGACTACGCGCTGGCCATTGCAGCCCGGGTGCCGTTGCTCGACGGCTCGACCGTGCTGAATCTGGAGTCTTTGCGGCTCGTGACCGCCGTCGTTGCCTGTGGCGACCAGCGCGTCACGATCGTCGGCGTCCATCTCGCGGCACTCACCGAGCGTCACGGATTCGGCATCTGGCGCACGGAAACCGCGGAACTCACGGAGTTCCTCGCCGGCCTCACGCCTCCGTTCGTCGTCGTCGGCGACTTCAACGCGACCCGGTTCCGCCCTGCGTTCCGACAGCTGCTCCGATCCCTCCATCTCACCGAAGCCCACGACGCGGCCGGGCGAGGTTTGAGCGGCTCCCTGAAGCTGGCCGCGCGAGGGGCGCTGGGGGTCTTCCCGGCGTTTGCCCGCGTCGACCACGCGTTGCTCAGTCGCGGCGTTCACGCGACCAAGGTCGTCAACCTTCCACCCGCGGGCAGCGACCACCTTCCGTTCGTCGTCACGATCGCGGTCGAACCCGCTCGCGTCAGCGACGCAACGTCCGCAGGGATCCCGTCGTCGCCAGCGGAGTGAAGCCGTCGGCGACGGCCCGCTGCCAGACGTGGAAGGGAGCCTGGCCGCCCTGCTCCGGCCGCTCGAAGACGTCGTGGATCGCGAGGACCCCACCGGCCAGCACATGGTTCGCCCACGTCGTGTAATCGGCCATGGCCACGGCTTCCGCGTGACCACCATCGATGAACAGGAACCCGACCGGGCTGGTCCAGTACCGACCCACCGTCGGCGAATCACCCAAGACGCCGACCACCACCGATTCCAGGCCCGCGGCTTCGACGGTCCGGCGGAAGAACGGCAGCGTGTCCATCCGGCCCGTGCGCGAATCCACGACCTCCGGATCGTGGTGCTCCCACTCCGCCTGGTTCTCTTCCGACCCACGATGGTGGTCGATCGTGAAGAGGACCGTCCCGCACTCTCGGGCGGCGGCGCCGAGATAGACGCCCGACTTCCCGCAGTACGAGCCGATCTCGAGCAGCGGCCCGATGCGGCCGCCGTCACAGCCCGCCGCGTGGAGCGCGAGACCTTCGTCGTCGGGCATGAACCCCTTGGCGTCGCGCGCGACCGTCAGTTCCCTGTCGGTGAGACTCATCAGAACATCGGCGATTCACGATGGCGACCGAAGACGTCGGCCATGGCGTCCATCGTTTCCCCCACCGTCGCGTAAACCCGGACCGCGTCCAGGAGTGCAGGCATGAGGTTCACCTCGTGATCACCGGCATCGGCACGAAGCCGCGCCAGCGCGGCGTCCACCGCGTCGTTGCTGCGGTCGGCCTTCACCGCCGCCAAGCGTTTGAGCTGCTGCTCCTCACATTCCCGCCCGATCTCGAGAATGTCGGGGGGAGGCTCATCGTTGCCCTCGAAGAAGTCGGTGATCCCGACCATCGCGTGCCGGCCGTCGTTGAGCTTGCGTTCGAGGTCGTAGGCCGCCTGCGCGATCTCGCCCTGGTAGTAGCCCTGCTCGATGCCGACGATCGCGCCCTCGAGCATCGACCCTTCTCCCAAAGCTTCGACGTGCGCGAAGATCGCCTCGGCCTGCCGCTCCATCTCGTCGGTGAGTTCCTCGACGTACCACGAGCCACCCAGCGGATCGGCGACGTTGGTCACCCGCGTCTCATGGGCGATCACCTGCTGGGTGCGCAGCGCCAACCGGGCCGCCTTCTCGGTGGGTAAGGCCAGCGCCTCGTCGAATGAGTTGGTATGCAAGCTCTGGGTACCGCCCAAGACGCCGGCGAGCGCCTCGATCGCGGTACGAACCAGATTGACCTCGGGCTGTTGCGCGGTCAGCGACACTCCGGCCGTCTGGGTATGGAACCGCAGTTGCATGGACCGCTCGTTCTTCGCGCCGTAGCGATCGCGCATCCAGCGGGCCCAGATCCGACGCGCGGCGCGGTACTTCGCGATCTCTTCGAAGAAGTCGACGTGCGCATTGAAGAAGAACGACAACCGCGGCGCGAAATCGTCGACGGCCAAACCTGCCGCGATCGCCGCCTCGACGTAGGCGAATCCGTTGCCGACGGTGAACGCGAGCTCCTGGGCAGCAGTCGAACCCGCCTCGCGGATGTGGTACCCCGAGATCGACACAGAATGCCAGCGGGGCATCTCGGCCGCGGTGAACCGGATCACGTCGCTGACCAGCCGCATGCTCGGCCGAGGGGGATACACGAATTCCTTCTGAGCCTGGTACTCCTTGAGCATGTCGTTCTGTAGTGTCCCGCCGAGCCGAGCGCGTTCCACCCCACCCCGCTCGGCGGCGGCGACGTACATCGCGAGGAGCACCGGCGCCGGCGAGTTGATCGTCATCGACGTCGTGACCGCACCCAGGTCGATGTCGCGGTAGAGATCCTCGACATCGGCGAGCGTGTCGACCGAGACACCGCACTTACCGACCTCGCCGAGTGAGATCGGGTCATCCGAGTCCTTGCCCATCAGGGTCGGGAGGTCGAACGCGGTGGAGAGGCCGTCCCCACCCGCGGCGAGCAACTCTTTGAACCGCAGATTCGTGTCGATCGGCGTGCCGAACCCGGCGAACATCCGCATGGTCCAGAGCTCCGATCGGTACATCTGCGCATACGGACCGCGGGTGTACGGCCAGACTCCGGGGCGTTCGCCATCGGGCGGTCCGTAGACCGGCGCCACGTCGATCCCCGAATAACTGGAAAAGTCACGTTGGGACATCCGGGGAGTCTCCCACGCGGTGTATCTCGCGGGAACGGGCCCCCTTGCCCGCCGGAAGACCTGCGTTCGGACCGCTGGACACTCGGGGAGTGAATTCTCGATTTCGTACCTTCATTCCCGCAATGGTCGTGGCCCTGGCTGCATCGGGCTGTGCCTGAATCACCCGGGCCAGTACTCCGGCAACAACATCCCAGAACGGTGCATCCACCGCCGCCATCAACTCAACCGGACGTTTCATCGTCTACGCCGCGGACTACGACAAGTCTGCGCCCGGAGTCGCTTCCGGTATCTACCTGCGCGACACCCTGGCCGGCATGACCGAACTCGCGAGCGTCGCGGCGGAGGGAACCCCCGCGAACGGGACCTCCAAAGAGCCGACCTTCACGCAGGATGGGCGCTACATCGCGTTCACGACCGACGCCGACAACCTCGACCCGACCGACCAGAACTCCGACGACGACGTCTACGTGCGCAATATCAAGGCCGGGTCCACGTTGCGCATCAGCAAGCCCAAGGGCGGCGATGTCGAGGGTGGCGGCGGATGGGGTCCGTCCACCAGCCGCGCTATGTCGCCTGGCACTCGACCGGCACCTTCGCCTCCGACGACACCAACGGCGTGACCGACGTCTCCTCTCGCGCCGTCGACATCCCCCGGCCGACCGGGTTGACCGGTGGACCCATTCCGCACGGCGCGAGCCGGACCGTCACCATCACCGGATCCGGGTTCCTGAGCGGTGCGATCCTCCAACTGCCGGACGGAGTGCCGGCCGGTCCCGTCTCGATCACGCCGACCACGATTGTCGTGACCCTCACCGCCTCGAGTTCCATGGTGCCGGGCAACTACGGACTCAACGTCGTGAACCTGGGGACCGGTCCCGGAGCCGCAGGCGGCGGGCTCGGACCGTGCGCGGACTGCGTCAAGATCACCTGACCGGTCACGCGCGCACCCGGTCACCCGTCACCGGGCCCTGATACGGACCTGGCGATGCCTTCATGCGTCACTTCTACTGTTCGGCCCATGAGCCGCCGTCGATCCGTCGCACTTCTCGGGCTCGTCGTCGCGTTGACGGCGTGCACGGGTAGCGGCTCCGAGACCAACGACGAGCACCAACCGTCCGACGCCCCGTCGACTTCCGCCACCATTTCGCCGGGACTCGCAGTCGTTGACGAGTCGCTGGTCACCCCCGATGGCCGGACGCGCACGTACCGGGTCGTTGTTCCCCGCTCCGTGACCGGAGACACCCCCGTGCCATTGCTGGTTGCGCTGCACGGCGGCTTGGGAAGCGGCACCCAGTTCGAACGCACGAGCGGGTACGACGACCTCGCGGCGGAACACGGCTTCATCGTGGTCTATCCGAATGGCATCGAGATCGGCGGCCCGTCGATCGTGGCAGGAGGTCGCGTCTGGAACGGGGGGAATTGCTGCGGCCGCGCCGCGCAGGAGGACGTCGACGACGTCGGCTTCATCGCCGAAGTGATCCGACGTCTCCAAGCCGACCACCGCATCGATCCGCGCAGCATCTACGCGACCGGTCACTCCAATGGCGCCATCATGTCCTACCGCTTGGCCTGCGAACTCCCGGACACGATCGTCGCCATCGGCGTGCAATCCGGGAGCATCGAGGTGAGCGGGTGCTCGCCGCACCGCCCGGTGTCGGTGCTCGCGATTCACGGGCTCGCCGACACGAATATCCCGATCGACGGTGGCCCAGGAACCGGCGTCAGCCGCACGACGTTCTCCAGCCCGACCGAGGCGGTGCAACGGTTCGCCGCGATCGACCGATGCGACTCCTCGACCACCCGGGTCGCGAGCGACAACCCCGACGTGACGATCGAGACGTGGCCGGGCGGCGCCGCAGGCACCGAGGTCGAGTTCGTGCGGGTCGCGGGCGCCACACATGCGTGGATGGGTCATCCGAGTCCGCGAGCCGGTGTTCGCCTCTCGGCCCAGCCGTATGCAGACTTCGACTCGTCGGTCGCGATCTGGACGTTCCTCGCCCGGCACCCGCGAGTGAGCTAGCTACGCCAGACCCATGAGCTCGCTGACACCGTGGCGGTGACCTGCGGTGTAACCGCCATCGACCGGCAAGGAGACTCCGGTGACGAACGACGCATCCGACGAACACAGGAACAGACACGAGGCCGCGATCTCCTCGGGGCGGCCGAGGCGTCCGAGTTGGTGGGCCGCCGCAATGTCGTCCTGTATGGGCCCCATACCCTCCATCTCGAAGACGCCGCGGAGCATCGGCGTGTCGATGAAGCCGGGACAGACCGCATTCACGCGAATCGCCGACCGACCGAAGTCGATCGCCATGTTCTTCGTGAGAATCACCACACCACCCTTCGCCGCGTTGTAGCTCGAACCGCCCTCGGTGCCGGCGAGTCCCTCGACGCTCGCGATGTTCACGATCGATCCCCGCTCCCCGTCGACCACGTCTTGTCCCAGCATGACCGCGACTGCGTGCTTGCCGACCACGAACGTCCCCGTGAGGTTGATCGAGATGACCCGGTCCCACTCCTCGACGGGGACCAGATGGGCGGGGCCACCGCCCGCCACCCCGGCCGCGTGCACCACGGCATCGAGTCGGCCGTGGGCGGCGACGACATCGGCGAACGCGCCGCGCACGGCATCCTCGTCCCGAACGTCGAGATCGACCTCGGCGCCGTCGAGGTCCCAGCCGATCACGATGGCCCCCTCTTCGCGGAATCGGTCGGTCGTCGCGGCACCGATGCCTGACGCCGCACCGGTGACCACCGCGACTTTTCCGTCCATGCGACCCATACCGACCCCTCAACCCACGAAAGTAGAACGCGTTACTGTCCCGAGAATTCAGCCCATAGTCAAATCTCCGGGAGTTCCCGTGCCCATGGACTTCGCACTGTTCTACGAGATCCCGGTGCCCCGACCCTGGGGGCCCGAGAGCGACCATGTGGCGTACAAGAACACGATCGAGCAAGCGGTGCACGGCGAGGCCGCCGGCTTCAGCTCGTTCTGGACGGTCGAGCACCACTTCCTCGACGAGTACTCACACTGCTCCGCACCCGATGCGCTCTACGGCGCGATTGCGGCCCGGACCTCGACACTGCGCATCGGTCACGGAGTGCGCCTGCTTCCCTACCCGTACAACCATCCCGTGCGCGCCGCGGAGGCAGCGGCGGTCGTCGACCTCGTCTCCGACGGACGACTCGAGTTCGGGACCGGTCGTTCCTCGACCCGCGCCGAACTCGAAGGCTTCGGCGCGAATCCGAACCTGACTCGCGCCCAGTGGGAAGAGGGACTTCGGATCGTCGTCGACGCATGGACGAGCGACACCTTCGAGGCCGACGGCCCGACCTGGAAGGTGCCGCCCCGACGGCTCCACCCCAAACCGCTGCAGCAGCCTCACCCGCCGCTCTGGGTTGCGTCGACGAACCCCGACAGCCACGTCCTCGCCGGTGAACTCGGTCTCGGTCTGCTGTCGTTCACGATCGGGGTTCCCCCGGAGGAGTTGAGCGAGCGCATCAAACTCTTCCGCGACGGCCAGACGCGAGCGATCCCGATCGGAAAGTTCGTCAACCCCCGCGCCGCGACCTTCACCATGGTCCATTGTGCCGAGACCGACGAACAAGCCTTCGAAGAAGCCGCGGAGTCGTTCGAGTGGTACGTACGGACCGCGCTGTGGCACATCGGCACCGTCGCGGAATGGCAAGCCGGCAAGCCGCTCGGCACCTACGACTATGCCCAGATGATCAGCGAACTGGATCTGACCCTGCTCACGTTCGAGTACCTCCAAGAATCCGGAGCCTGCATCGTCGGCGGGCCCGAACGGTGCCTCGAGGTGGCGCGTCGTTACGACGCCGCGGACTGCGATCTGCTGCTGTGCCTTGTGAACCCCTACAAGATCCCGCACGAATCGGTGATGCGCTCGATCTCGCTCCTCGGCGAGCACGTCATCCCCGAACTCCGCGGGTGATCCGGCGTCGCCGGGACCCGCCCGGCCTGCACGCGATCGTCGGGATCCGGGCCGGGACTGACCCCAAGACTGCCAAGTAGAGTCCGGCGATGGACACCGCCCCGCAGATGCCCGACCGCAACCTCGCCATGGATTTGGCCCGTGCCACGGAGGCTGCGGCCATCGCCGCGGGCCGCTGGTTCGGCCGCGGCGACAAGAACGGCGCCGATGGCGCGGCCGTCGATGCCATGCGTCTGGTCCTCAACTCCGTCCCGATGGAAGGCGTGGTCGTCATCGGTGAGGGCGAAAAGGACGAAGCGCCCATGCTGTTCAACGGCGAGGAGATCGGGGCCGGCGGCCCGGCCGTCGACATCGCCGTCGACCCGATCGACGGCACCACGCTCACGGCGCTGGGACAGAACAACGCGATCTCGGTGATTGCCGTCGCCGAGCGAGGCACGATGTTCGACCCCGGACCGTGCGTGTACATGGACAAGATCGCCGTGGGCGCCGAGGCCGCGGATGTCGTCGACCTCGACGCGCCGATCAAGGCAAACCTCGAAGCCGTCGCCAAGGCCAAGGGCGAGAAGATCCACGACGTCACCGCCGTCATCCTCGACCGTCCCCGCCACGAGCGAATCATTCAGGAGTGTCGTGAGGCCGGCGCTCGCATCCGACTGATCACCGACGGCGACATCGCCGGCGCGATCTCGGTCTCGACCCCCGGGTCCGGTTCGGACATTCTCTTCGGAATCGGTGGCACACCGGAGGGCGTCACCGCCGCGTGCGCGTTGTTGTGCACCGGTGGAACGATCATCGGTCGGCTCTGGCCTCGGAACGAGGAGGAAAAGCGGGCCGCGCTCGACGCCGGCTACGACCTCGACCGCATCCTGACCACGACCGACCTGGTCTCGGGCGAGGAGGTGTTCTTCGCGGCGACGGGCATCTCCGACGGCGATCTCCTCAAGGGCGTGCACTACCGCGGCGACGGCGCGAGTACCGAGAGCCTGGTCATGCGGGCGAAATCGGGCACGATCCGCACCATCCACTCCGAACACCAGTGGCAAAAGCTCATGCGCTATTCCGCCGTCAAATTCGACTGACCGGCCCCGCGCCGCGCCGGCGGACTTTCCACAGTGGTTTCGTTGTGACCTAGTGTTCACGCCGTGCTCAACCGAATTGCCCGAATTGATCAGCGGCGTCTCGCCGTGGTGCTCGGCGCATTCATTGTCGGCTTCGGCATCATGGGATCGTTCTACATTCGTGATGCCAGCTACATCCACGGTGGCTGGGTCGGCAAGGTCCACTTGTTCGGCTACCGGATCAAGGGGTTCAACCTCGACGGGGAGATGAACCTCCCCACCGCATTTTCCGGGCTCCTCCTGGTGGCTGCGTGTGCGGCGGGCCTCATCGTTTCCACGCAGAGCCGGAAGATTCAGATCCCCGCGGCGCGGCTCGTCCCCGTGGCCCTCCTCATCGGCTACATGAGCCTCGACGAGGTGTGGCAGTTCCATGAACGGCTCGAAACCTGGGTCGGCATCGACTGGCAGGCGCTCTACATCCCGATCTTCGCCGTCGCGGGCATCATCGGCCTCAGCCTCCTCCCCCACCTGCGCCGAGCGGGCAACAGTGCCAACCTCTTCCTCGCCGGCGCCGGGGCCTGGGCCGTGTCCCAGGTCATCGAGGGCCTGCAATGGGACAGCCACGACCACCTGCGAGCGGCGTGGTCGATCGTCCCCGAAGAAACCCTCGAGATGACGGGATCGCTACTGTTCCTGCTTGCGTTCCTCGCCCTCGCCCGCCACATCGTGGCGGTGGCGGCTACGCGTGGGCAGCAGTCGGATTCGCAACCTCGAGCCGCAGCTCAGCTCGCGCCAGTGCCGCCTTCGCCTCCGGATTCTCCGGATCCGCGCTGAGGCTGCGCTCCGCTGCCTCTTTCGCGGTCTGGGCCCGCACCACATCGATCTGATCGGGAAGCTCGGCGACGTCGGAGAGAATCGTCACGGTGTCGTGACTGACTTGGATGAAACCACCGTGGATCGAAGCCGCGACCTCACCCTTCTCCGGCAGGATGATCCGAACCGCGGCGATCCCGAGTGCGCCGACGAACGGTACGTGGCCGGGAAGAAACGCGATCTCCCCGTCGGTCGTGCGACACACGACCATCTCGGCTTCGCCCTCGTAGAGGACGCGCTCCGGAGAGACCAACTGGGCCGTCATCGCCATGTCTAGGCGTCTCCCAGGGTCTTCGCCTTCGCGAGCACACTCTCGACACCGCCGACGTTGAAGAACGCCTGCTCGGGGATGTCGTCGAGTTCGCCATTCACGAGTGCTTCGAAGCTCTCGACAGTCTCGTCGACCGGCACGAAGATGCCCGGCAGTCCGGTAAAGACCTCGCCGACGAAGAACGGCTGCGACAGGAACCGTTGGATCTTGCGGGCCCGCGACACCGCAACCTTGTCGTCCTCGGAGAGTTCGTCGAGGCCGAGGATGGCGATGATGTCCTGAAGCTCCTTGTACCGCTGGAGCACCTCCTGGACCCGCCGGGCACAGTCGTAGTGGCGCTGACCGACGACTTCGGGGGCGAGAATGTTCGACGTCGACGCCAGCGGGTCCACGGCCGGGTAGATCCCCAACGCCGCGATCTGGCGGGAAAGCTCGGTCGTGGCGTCGAGGTGGGTGAACGTCGTGAACGGCGCCGGGTCGGTGTAGTCGTCCGCGGGGACGTACACCGCCTGGAGCGAGGTAATGGAGTGACCCTTGGTCGAGGTGATCCGCTCCTGCAGCTCGCCCATCTCGTCCGCCAGCGTCGGCTGGTACCCCACCGCCGACGGCATGCGGCCGAGCAGCGTCGACACCTCGGAACCGGCCTGCACGAACCGGAAGATGTTGTCCACGAAGAGGAGCACGTCCTGGTTCTTCACGTCCCTGAAGTACTCGGCGACCGTGAGTGCGGAGAGGGCTACACGGAGCCGAACGCCCGGCGGCTCATCCATCTGGCCGAAGACCAACGCGGCCTTCTCGATGACCCCGGACTCCTGCATCTCGATCCAGAGGTCGGTTCCCTCGCGCGTCCGTTCGCCCACACCGGCGAACACCGATACCCCACCGTGCTGAGTGGCGACCCGGTTGATCATCTCCTGGATCAACACGGTCTTGCCGACCCCGGCACCACCGAACAGGCCGATCTTGCCGCCCTGCACGTAGGGCTCGAGGAGGTCGATGACCTTGATGCCGGTCTCGAACATCTGGGCACGCGCTTCGAGTTGATCGAACGGCGGCGGGTCTCGGTGGATGTCCCACCGATCGTCGATGCCCGTGAGCTGGTCGGCGGGAATGTCGAGCGGCTCGCCGAGCACGTTGAACACGTGGCCGAGCACGCCGTCACCAACCGGCATCGTGATGCCCCGGCCCGTGTTGCGCACGACCGTGCCGCGGGTCAGACCGTCGGTCGGGCTCATGCAGATGACGCGGCAGCGGCTGTCGCCGATCTGCTGGGCAACCTCGGCCGTCACCTTGATCGTCTTCCCGTCGAGCTCGATATCGAGTTCGAGCGCAGTGTTGATCTCGGGCAGCGCGTCCGGCGGGAACTCGACGTCGATCACCGGTCCGGCGATCGCGACGACGCGTCCCTCCTTCAACCTG
>JAENVU010000191.1 GCA_016650415.1 Acidimicrobiia bacterium | reverse complement strand
GGTCCTGTACCCGGTGGCGAAGCGGTACAGCCGCAACGGGGCCATGGGCTTCCTCGCCTCGCGGATCCTCGAAGCCTCGATCATCACCGTCGGTGTGCTGAGTCTCCTGAGCGTGGTCACGCTCCGGCAAGACCTCGCCGGGACGCACGCCACCGGTCTCGTGACCGTCGCCCGGTCGCTCGTCGCAGTGAAGGACTGGACCTTCCTCCTCGGCCCCGGCTTCATGTCGGCCATCAACGCCATCTGCCTCGGCACCGTGATGTACCGGTCCCGGCTCGTCCCCCGCATCATTCCCACCCTCGGACTCATCGGTGCCCCGCTCCTGCTCGCCTCGAGCATCGGCACGCTCTTCGGCTTGCACGACCAGGTCTCGGCGACTGCATCGCTCATGGCGCTGCCCGTCGCCGCCTGGGAGTTCTCGCTGGGAATGTGGATGATCGTGAAGGGCTTCAAGACCACGGTCCCCACCGAGGAGCCGCCGGTCGTGATCCGCACTCCCGAGTACAGCGGGGCCACCGTCTGAGCCTGACGCTCACCGATCCAGTACCGCACGGCCGACGCCGCCGCTCACCGCGGCGGCGTCGGCGCGTTCTGGCGGTTCTTCCGCTGACTGAACACGATCGCGGCCACGAGGATCCCGATGATGATCGCGAGCGAGAGGTACGTGTTCATGTGCACCCAGTGCGAGACCGCCATCTTCGCTCCCACGAAGATCAGGATGCCGCCCAACGCGTGTGAGAGGTAGTGGAACCGTTCCTTCGCGTCGGCGAGGAGGAAGTACATCGCCCGCAATCCCAGGATCGCGAACGCGTTCGAGGCGAACACGAGGAACTGTTCGTGGGAGACGGCCAGGATTGCCGGGACGGAATCGACCGCGAAGATCACGTCGGTCACCTCGATGACCACGAGCGCGGCGAGGAGCGGCGTCGCCGCGCGCTTGCCGTTGAGACGCGTGAAGAAGTTCTGACCTTCGATCGTGTCGGTCACCGGCATGATGCGCCGCAGCAGGCCGAGCCCTCGGGTGGCTTCTTCCTCGCCCTCGTCGTCGCGGTGGCGAATGATCTTGGCCCCCGTGTACAGCAAGAACACGCCGAACACGACCAGCAGCACCCAGAACCGGCTGATGAGCGCGGTACCGAGGAAGATGAAGATGGCCCGCAGGGTCAGGGCACCGAAGATCCCCCAGAACAGCACCCGGTGCTGGTACTTCACTGGGATCGCCATCGTCGCGAACAACATCGACCAGACGAACACGTTGTCGACGCTCAGCGACTTCTCGATGAGGTACCCACTCATGTACTCACCGAACGCGCCGCTGCCGTAGGCAATCGCGATCACGACCGAGAAGGCCAGACCACACGCGACCCACACCGCCGATTCGGTGAGGGCCTGGCGCGCGGTCGGGGCGTGGGCTTCCCGATGGCGATACAGGTCGATCCCCAACAGGATCCCGATGAGCACGAGGAGCCCGATCCACGCCCCGGGACCGACGTCGAGATCGACGAACTTCGAGGAGGGAGCACTGGAAGCGAAGGACACGGAGACACCTCTCGACTGTCGGGAAACCACGGCAGTCGGAGGTCTTGCTCCCGTCTTCACGACGGTCGGGAGGCCGGGCAGCGCGCTGCCGTATTGACGACTGATCCCGTGGGGCTACTCCCCTTCGACTCCTCCAGTATGGCGGATGGTGGGAGCCGATCGCGGTACCCGCGCGCCCGCGGCTCCTGGAAGGATGACCACCTTGCACCGAGCCCGCCCGTCAACCTTGCTGATCATCGTCACGGTCGTGGCGCTGACGCTCCTCGCCGCGTGCGGATCGTCCGCCGATCGCTCGACGTCATCGGCGGTGGCCGCCCGCAACGCCCGACCGTGTCCGACCATCGCCGGGCCGGACGAGCAGCAACTCTCGGCGACGGGGGCCGGTGTCTCCCGCGTCCAGGTCACGCTGGCCGACCGGAACCGGGCCAGCGTCGACCAGGACTGCCGCGTCCTCCGGACTCAGGTGCGGTTCCCGACGAGCCGCACCCACGCGCTGCCGCTCATCGTCGTCGCCCACGGTCGCGACGGCGACCCGAGCGCGCTGGCGCCGTTGCTCGATGCCTGGGCCCGGGCCGGCTACGTGGTCGCGGCGCCCAAGTTGCCCACCACGCCCAAGGACGAACGCGGGAACTCCGTGCGCGAGGAAAGCGCCGAACAGGCGCGGGACCTCAGCTTCGTGGTGACCGAGCTCCTGCACCGAGACGCGTCGAGCGCGTCGAGTTCGATCCACGGGTTGATCAACCCCACCAAGATCGGTGCTGCCGGGATGTCGCTCGGCGGCCTTGCGATCTACGGGCTCATCTCGAACACGTGTTGTCGCGATCGTCGGATCGACGCGGCGATCCTGATGGCGGCGGTGCGCCGCCAGTTCCCCGGCGAGCAGTACGAACCGAATCATGCTCCGGTGTTCCTCGTGCAAGGAGACGCCGACCCCGGCTACCACAACAGCGTCGAGGGCTACCCGGAACTCGCCCCACCGAAGTGGTTCCTCACCCTGCACGGCTCGGGTCATGCGCCACCGTTCGAGGTGCCGCCCGGACCGAATGCACCGCTGGCCTACCGCAGCACGACTCTGTTCTGGGATCGCTATCTCGGCGGCAACCGAGCAGCCGGGGGTCAGATCGTGAAAGCCGTTGAGGCCAGCAACGGGCGGGGAACGCTCCAACACGATCCGGGCCCGTGAACCGATCGGCTGCTCCCGGCCCCATCAGGCCGTGAGTTCCAGTACCGGGTGCTCGGGCCCCGGCGCAGTCACCGATGTTCGGGCGAACAACACTCGGTCGAGCACGATGAACTGCACCACCCACAGGATCCCGAATCCGCCGAGGTGGCCCATCAGGACCGAACCGGCGCGCCCGATCGTGCCGAGGCGGACGCCGGCCGCCCAGTGGTCGGCAATTCCCACGGTGATCGTCGAGAGGGCGAGACCCGCGAACGACATCAACCAGAACGGAAGCATCTCGCGCCATGGGTCGCTCGCCCCGCCGACCTGCCACGTCCAACGCCGATTCAGGTGATACGAGGGAATGGTCGCGAGGGCCGTGGTCGCGATATTGGCGGGCATCGCGGCGACACCGAACACCGCGGTGAGTACGACCAGGCTCACCAGGCTCAGCACCGTGGTCACCACCGACACGCTCATGCACCGCAGCAACCGGCCGCGCAGCGTTCGTGCCGGTGCGCCGGGGATCGGTCCGTACAAGGTCGTTTCCATGAGCCGACCGTAGACATCGTCCGGTCAATCTCTCCCCCTTCCAAGGTCAACCGACGGCAAGAACGCGGATCCGACCTCCGCATGCGGGACAATGCCCTCCGTGAACGATTGGAGACGGGCCCGGCTCGCGGTCACCGCGCTCGTCTGTGTAACCCTGATCGGCTGGTTGGGGTTCTTTCTCCTCGGTTTCGGCGTGCTCGACGCGCTCTACCAAACCGTCACCACCATCTCGACCGTCGGCTTCCGCGAGGTCCACACTTTCGGAACCTCCGAGAAGCTGTTCACCATTGCGCTGGTCGTCGTCGGGACCGGCACCGCGTTGTACACGCTCACCACGGTGTTGGAAGCGCTGTTGGAGGGCCGACTCCGCGACCAATACGGAAGGCGTCGCATGGAACACCACATCGAGAAGTACACCGACCACGTCATCGTGTGTGGATGTGGCCGCGCCGGCAAGGCACTGGCTGGGCTCGTGAGCGGCTCGGGCGAGACGGTCGTCATGGTCGACATGGACGAGCAGCGCCTCGTCTCGACCGGCCTGCCGTTCGTGCTCGGCGACGCGACGGTCGACGAAACGCTGCACCGTGCCGGGATCGCGAACTGCAAATCGCTGGTCGCTGCGCTCGATACCGACGCGGCGAACCTGTTCGTGACCCTCAGCGCGCGTGCGGTACGACCCGAACTCTTCATCGTCGCTCGCACCCGGCGTGACGACAACACCGACAAGCTGTTGCGCGCCGGCGCCGATCGCGTGGTGAACCCGCAAGCGATCGGCGGGGCCCGTATGGCCGCGTTCATCATGCAACCCAACGTCGCCGAGTTCCTCGACGTGGTCATGCACGACGGCAGCTTGGAGTTCCGCCTCGAGGAAGTCCCGGTGCCCGAAACCAGCGCGGCGATCGGCCGGTCACTCAAGGATCTCGACATTCGCGCACGTACCGGCGCGCTCGTCCTGGCGCTGCGCAACGGCGACGGATCCTTCACCACGAACCCGCAGGTCGACACGATCGTCGCCGCCGATCAGGTCCTCATCGCGGTCGGGACCGTTGAGCAACTGCACCAGCTCGAACACGCCGTCGCCGCGCCGTAGAGTTCGCGCATGAAGCTGAATCCGGTCTACGGCGACACCCCGGTCCTCACGATCGAGCCCGGGCTGGTCGAGCCCGTCGCGTTGATGATCCAGCAACGGGACCGGCTCGCCGCAGCACTTTCCGCGCTCGCGGACGACCAGTGGGCCGCGCCGAGCCGCTGTGAGGGATGGTCGGGGCAGGACGTGATGACGCACCTCGTTTCGACCAACCAGTTCTGGACGTTCTCGATCAACCTCGGCCTCGCGGGCCAACCGTCGCGCTTCCTCGCGGACTTCGATCCGGTCGCGTCCCCGGCGCAACTCGTCAACGACGCTCCGGCAACCCCACCGGCCGAGACCCTCACCCAGTTCCTCGACACCAACGCGGCCCTCGCCGCGGCCGCGGCCGCCATCGGCGACCAACTCTGGATCGCGCTCGGTGAATCCCCTCCCGGACACGTGTCGCTGGGCGCGCTGAACCTGCATGCGTTGTGGGATTCGTGGATCCACGAGCGCGACATCCTCCTCCCGCTGGGGATCGAGCCGGTCAGGGACGACGATGAGATCCGAGCCAACCTGATCTACACCGCCGCGCTCAGCCCGATGTTCGCCGCGTCGGCCAACTCCGGACGCCAGGGCGCAATCGAGGTCCGCGCGACCAACCCCGACATCTCCTTCGTCGTGGAGGTCGGCGCGACCGTCCGCATCCATGGTGGCGCCGCGCCCGAGGGTGCGGCACTCCTCGCCGGCGACGCGGTGGCACTCATCGAAGCGATGAGTTTCCGGGGTTCGTGGCCGTTCACCGTCGCCGCCGACGAACAATGGCTCTTCGACGGTCTCGGCGAAATCTTCGACGTCGCGAATTAGTCCCCGCCGGGCGGGTCACTCGTCCCGTCAGGGTTCGGCGGCCGCCGCACTCGCTGAACTCCGAGCGTCGCACCGACTCCGGCCAGGAGACCGACCATCAGAGCGATCGCCACGAAGATCGACGAACTGTCATCGGACGCGGAGGATGTCACGGATCGGCGTCGAGCAATCACCGTCGCGAGCAATCAACGAGCCCGGCTGCCCGAAGTCGTTCCCGCTCACGGTCGCGACATCACCCTCGCGTGCCTCCTCACGATCGTGACGATGTACCACGTGCCCTACGACTCTCTGCTGCTCGTCGGTCCGCTCGTGATGTTGTGCCGCCCGCGCGCCACCGTCGCCATCGCCTGGCCGCGACGAGTGCGGGTCATCGTGGTGATCCTCCTCCTGATCCCGATGATCGATCTGCTCGGCTGGAGTCCGATCAATGCGGTGCTCGGAAAGAGCGGGTTCGAATGGATGCTCGGCACGACCATGATGTCGACGTACGTCTTGGTCGCACTCGGGCTCTGCGGGTGGACCGGGCTGCGCACCGCCACCCGGAGCGAGCCGGCTCCTCAGCGGGTTCGCTGATCGCCCAGATGGGCGGTGTCGTTGAATCCCAGCAAGCAGGGCAACCGGTTCGGCGCGCCGATCCGTGAGATCGACGCCACGTCGAGGTGCATCCGCCAGGCCATCAACGGGTCCGCCCCCATTGCCCAGATGGCCGCAGCCTTGATGGGTGACACATGGCTGACGGCCACGATCGGCGGGCCCTCGATCAGAGGCTCGCACCACTCTGCGACCCGGACGCCGACGGCGTCGAGACTCTCGCCGTTCGGCGGAGCGAACCTCGCGTCCTTGCGCCAGCGGGCCAGCGCGTCGGCGGGGAGTTCGCTGAACGACCGCTCGTCCCAATCGCCGTAATCCATCTCGACGAGCCGGGCTTCCACCTCGACCTCGGCGCCGACGGCCGACGCGATCACCGTCGCAGTCTCGACCGCGCGCCGGAGCGGGCTGCTGATCACCCGAGCAACCTCGACCGAACCCAGGGCGACCGCGAGTCCGTCGGCCTGCAACCGACCCCGCTCGGTCAACTCCGGATCCGCCCGACCCAGCGCGAGGCGGGCCCGATTCGCGGCGGTCTCGCCGTGGCGGACCAGGTAGATCATCGGGCTTCCTCCAGGCGACCGGAACGGGCGAACTCGGCGCGGGTCGCGGCCTGATCCAGGCCGAACCGCCCGACCGACCAGCCGATGACCGCCAGACCGGCGGCCTCACCGAGGACCAGGAGTGTCGGCGGCGGGAACAGCCCGACGTGGCCCGTCTCGGTGCCGAGCAACGGCCAGAGAAACGTCTGATCGTGCAGGAACGCACCCGAGAGCAGGAGGCCACAGAACCAACCGATGGGGACACAGACCAACCGACGGCGAAGCATGCGGGATCGGCCGATCGTCGTCACCATCACGAGGGTCAAGGCCGCCACCGCGACGACCAACGAGTGGCCGGGACCAAAGCGACCGAGCGGCGCATCGATCACGAGCGGCAGGAGTGCGCCGACCCCGATCAGCCGGTAATCGAGCCCGCGACTCCGGAACACCTCGAACACGGCCAGGATCGATGGGCCGATGAACCAGAAGAACACGACGCGACTCAGGCGCCCGGCGCGTCGAGCGCGGCGTTCACCAGCGCATCGGCTTCGACGTTGTCCTCGCGGTACACGTGCTGGAGATCGACCTCGGAATACTTCCCGAGCAACGCCATCGCCTGCTGGTACAACGGCCGGAGACCTTCGTTCTTGACCCGGTACCGGCCTTCGAGCTGGCGAATCAGCAGCTGGGAATCGGCGCGGACTTCGACCCGCTTCGCGCCGAACTCCGCCGCCGCTTCCAGACCGGACACCAGGGCCTGGTACTCGGCGACGTTGTTGGTCGCGATGCCGATCGTCTCGCTGACGGTCGCCAGCACACGGGGCGGGTCGTGCGACGCATCGAGCACCACGGCACCGATGGCCGCCGGCCCCGGATTGCCCCGAGAGCCACCGTCACAGAAGATGCGGATCGTCGCGATGTCGGCTTCGAAGCCGGGCAACGACTCGGTGATCATCGAGTGAGCACCAGAATCGCTCCGCAGTTGTCGCAGTGCGAGACGGGGTCTCCATCCGCGGCGTGGCGCATGTGGTCGACCTCCGATGCCGGAATCGTGAGTCGACATCCTTGGCACGTCTGACCGACGAGCCGGGCGACCCCGATGCCCTTGGCCGCGGCCCGACATCGTTCGTAGGTCGCCATGAGCGGATCCGAGATCCCCGACGCCGCTTCGGCCCGGGCCGCCACTTCGGTTGCGATCTCTTCGTCGATCATCGCTTCGGCGGCGGCGATGCCGGCACGAGCCGCAACGATGTCGGCCTCGGCCGCCGCAACCTTGGTTCCGAGCGCGGCGAGTGCGGTGTCGACGGCCTCCTGCGCTTCCATGAACTCGAGTTCGCGGTCCTCGAGCGCCCGCTGATGCCGCCGGATCTGCTCGAGATCCGCCTGCATCGCCTGGAGTTCCTTCGGCGAGGTCACCGTGCCGGAGTACATCGCCGCGTCGACCTCTTCGGCCTTGGCCTGGGCGGCACCGGCTTCGTTTTCGAGGCGTTTGACGTCGCGCGCCACCTCGTCGTGCCGGGCCCGTACCTCACTGATCGGCACCGCGAGGCCTTTGATCACCGCCTCGGCCCGGGTCACCACCTCGCGTTCGGGCAAGGTCGCCCGCCGGTGGCGGAGCTGATCGAGGGTGGTGTCGTGCGCCTGCACGACGAGAAGCTGTTCGAGCGAGGTCAT
>JAENVU010000190.1 GCA_016650415.1 Acidimicrobiia bacterium | reverse complement strand
GGCAGGACCGCATTGAACTCGGTGCCGTTGCGGACCAGGTGATTCGCCATCGAGACCACGATCTTGCCGGCCAGCTGATCGGCGAAGTACTTGGCCGTGGCCAGCGCCGCATCGGCGTGCACCGCGAGCACGACGACGTCGGCGTCGCAGGCGGCCTGGTTGTTGGCCGCCGTGATCCGATTGACGCGGTCACCCCACTCCTCGCTGAGTTCGGCCACGACCGCTTCGGCCTTGACCCGCTCCCGGGATCCGGCCCGGACGTCGTATCCGACGTCGGCCAACCGGGCTGCCAATCCTCGACCCGCGGGTCCTGTCGCTCCGAGCACTCCGATTCTCACGGGGGCAGCTTGGCACGCGGACCCCGCAGTACTGAAAACTGCCCGTCCGACGTCCTGGAGGACCGCATGAAGTTCGGAATGCTCTTTGCCAACGTGGGCCCGTTCGGTCGGCCCGAACACGCGGCCGCACTCGGTGCGATCTGTGAGGAGACCGGGATCGAATCGGTCTGGACGGTCGAGCACGTGGTGGTGCCCGGCGGGTACGCCTCGGAGTACCCCTACTCGAGGGACGGGAAGATGCCGGGCGGCGACACCGCCCCGATCCCCGACCCGCTGATGTGGTTGACCTGGGTCGGTGCCCACACCACGACGCTGCGCCTCGCGACCGGGATCCTGATCCTGCCGCAGCGCAATCCGGTGGTCCTCGCGAAGGAGGTCGCGACCCTCGACGTGCTCTCCGGCGGACGGGTCACGCTCGGGATCGGCGTCGGGTGGCTCGAGGAGGAGTTCGACGCGCTCGGGATCCCCTTCGGTGAGCGCGCGGCCCGGACCGACGAGTGCGTCGCGGTGATGCGCGCGTTGTGGGCGGGTGAGGCCGTCGACTTCGACGGTTCGTTCACGACCCTGCGCGGTGCGAACTCGTTCCCGCACCCGGCCCAGACCACCGTGCCGATCGTCGTCGGCGGTCACACCAAAGCCGCGGCGCGCCGCGCCGGCCGGCTCGGCGACGGCTTCTTCCCGGGCAAGGGCGACTGGTCCGAACTCCAGCCGGTCATGCGGGCGGCCGCGGAGGAGGCCGGCCGCGACCCGGACGCGATCGAGATCACGCGGGGCGGCGCGATGGACGTCGACGGCATCAAGCGCATGTGCGACGAGGGCTGCGACCGGTTGGTCATCCCGCCGCTCTCGTTCGATCCCGACGGCCTCCGCGACGCGCTCGCCCGCTTCGCCGACGACGTCATCAGCAACCTCACGTGAGTGAGGCATCCGGGCGTCCGTTGTACGACCAGATCGGTGACCGCTACGCGACGACCCGTCGACCCGATCCGCGCGTCGCCGCCCGGATCCACGCGGCACTCGGCGACGCCCGGCGGGTGGTCAACGTCGGCGCCGGCGCCGGGTCGTACGAACCGACCGACCTCGACGTGCTGGCGGTCGAGCCGTCGACGGTGATGCTCGCCCAGCGTCCGGTCGGCGGCGCACCCGCGGTGCGTGCCGTTGCCGAGGCGCTCCCCTTCCCCGATCGCCGCTTCGACGCGGCGATGGCGGTCCTGACCATGCACCACTGGTCCGACCAGCGCGCCGGTATCGCCGAGCTGCGTCGGGTCGCCCGGCGGGTCGTCATGCTCACGTTCGACACGGATGTGGTCCCTTGGATCGCGAGCGACTACCTCCCGGCGATGATCGGCCAGGACGCGTTCGTGTTCCCACCGATCACCGAGGTCGCCTCGTGGCTCGATGCCGACATCGAGGTCGTGCCGGTCCCCCACGACTGCACCGACGGATTCGTGGGCGCGTACTGGGCGCGCCCCGAGCTGTACCTCGACCCGCAACGCCGCGCCGGGATGTCGGCGGTGCGCCAGCTCGACCCCGCGTTGGTGGAGGCGGCGGTCGAGCACCTCCGCGCCGACCTGGAGTCCGGTGCGTGGGACGCGAAGTGGGGTCAGCTCCGCGACCTCGACGAACTCGACCTCGGGTACCGCCTGCTCGTCACCCGCTGATCGGGCCGGGTCTCACGTCAGTTCGCGGGCGCGTCGTCCGGACTCGTCGGCAGGGCCGCGCGGTACACGATGCGGGAGTTCTCGGGGTTGGCGATGTCGATGGAGACCTGGATCGGATCGTCGGGATCCGGCTCGGGCTCACCGGCCTCCCGGATCTCCATCGTGTCCTCTTGCTCGTGGTGCATGCCCATGCCCTTGGCCAGGCCGAGCATGGCGGCACCGGTCATCGCACCCGGAAGTGAACCCATCAGCCGATCGACGGTCCGCTCCGTGTTGGTGTCGACGACGTTGAGCGTTTCGTCGATCGGTACGCCGTCCGGATCCTCCGCCATCACCCCAGGGTAGAACTCCCACCCCTCGGCGTTTGGCGCGTGACCCGTCGGAGCGGGCCACCAGCCGCCACACGGTTGCCGAGTGGGCGGGTCAGGCGATGCAGTCGGGGCCGAGGAGGACCCGGAGTTCGCCGAAGAGACCGTTGCGCTCCGACACGCAGAACTCGTCGCCGAGTTGGAGGACGGTGGTCTTGTCCTGGCTCTCGAGGTGGACGAACACCTGTGACTCGCCCGGATGTTCGGAGAGGATCTCCTTGAGCCGAGTGGTCTTCGCATCGGTCAGCTCCCCCGGCCGGATGCGCAGCCTCACCGGTGGCGCGCCGTCGAGGATCAGCGCGGGTTGGGTGATCTCCATCGCAATGACCTTCGGAGCGTCGTCACGCATGTCGAGCCGGCCCTTGACACAGACGATCGCGTCCTCGCTCAGCATCTCTCCGTACGACGCCATCGTCTTCGGGAAGACCATCACCTCGACGGCGGCGGCGAGATCTTCGAGCACGAACGTGGCCATGAGGTCGCCGCGCTTGGTGTACTTCTTCGCCAGCGCGGTCACGACGCCACCGACCGTCCGCAGCTCGCCCTCGCGGATCTCCTTGAGCTCCGACAGGGTCGAGTCGGTGTGCCGCCGCAGCGCGCGCTCGGCGCCCATCAGCGGGTGGTCCGACACGTACAACCCGAGCATCTCCTTTTCGAACGCGAGCCGCTGGGTCTTGCCGAACTCCTGCTCCGGGATCGGCGAGCGCGTGTGATCGCGCTCGGACTCCATGATCTCGGCGCTCGTCGAGAAGAGGTCGAACTGGCCTTCGGCCTCTTTGTTGCGCCGGCGGAGCGCCTCCTCGACGATCGCCTCGAAGACGAGCGTCAGGCCCTGACGCGGATGACCCAGCGAGTCGAACCCACCCGCCTTGACCAACGACTCGATCGTGCGTTTGTTCAACGCCGTGGTCTCGACCCGATCACAGAAGTCGTAGAAATCGACGAACGGCCCGCCGTCGTCGCGCGCTTCGAGGATCTTGGCGACGACCCCTTCGCCGACATTGCGGACGGCCGAGAGCCCGAACCGGATCGCACCCGGCCCCGGCGTACCGTCGTCGAGCAAGGGCTGCACGACCGCGAAGTCCATCAGCGATTCGTTGACGTCGGGGACGAGGACCGGGATCTCGAGTTGGCGACACTCGTTCAGATAGACCGCCGACTTGTCCTTGTCGCCCTTCACGCTCGTGAGCAGCGCCGCGAGATACTCGCGGGGATAGTTCGCCTTCAGGTAGGCGGTTTGGTAGGCGACGAACCCGTACCCGACCGAGTGCGACTTGTTGAACGAGTAGTCGGCGAACGGTTCGATGATGTCGAACATCTTCTCGCCGAACCCGCGGCCGTACCCCTGCGCTTCGCACCCGTCGACGAACTTGGCGCGCTCCTTCGCAATGAGCACCCGGTCCTTCTTGCCGGTGGCTTTCCGGAGGTTGTCGGCCTCCTCCAGCGAATACCCGGCGAGCCTCTGACTGACTCGCATCAGCTGCTCTTGGTAGATCATCAACCCGAACGTCGGGCCCAGAATCTCCTCGAGGTCCGCGTGGTCGTAGACCACCGGTTTCCGGCCGTTCTTCCGGTCGGCGTAATCGGTGTGCATGTTGGCCGCCATCGGCCCCGGGCGGTACAACGCGACGAGCGCGGCCACATCTTCGAACGACGACGGTTCGAGCGAGCGGATCAGCGCCCGCATCGGCCCGCCTTCGAGCTGGAACACCCCGATCGTGTCGCCGAGGCGCAGGAGATCGAAGGTCTTGGCGTCGGTGAGATCGACGTTGTCGATGTCGGGCCGCACCCCGGTCCCGCGCTCGACGAGATCGAGCGTGATCTCCATCACGTCGAGGTTGCGCAGCCCGAGGAAGTCCATCTTCAGGAGGCCGAGATCCTCGACGCCGTGCATCTCGTACTGCGTGACGATCGGCGCATCCTCGATCGGTGAACCCGGCTCGGGCTTGCGTTGGATCGGCAGGTACTCGGTCAGCGGCTCGCGAGTGATGACCACCGCGGCGGCATGAATGCCGTCCTGGCGCCGGAGCCCTTCGAGCCCGCGGGCGACGTCGATGACGTCCTTGGCTTCCTTGTCGGTGTCGTAGAGCTCGCGCAGTTCGGCGGCCATCTTGTAGCCGTCTTCGAACTTGGGATGCGGGTCGAGACACGCGTAGAGCGGCGTGTCGCGGCCCATGATCAGCGGCGGCATGAGCTTGGCGATCTTGTCGCCGACGACGAACGGATAATCGAGGACGCGGGCGGCATCACGCACCGCGGCCCGAGCCTTGATCGTCGAGAACGTGATGATCTGCGCGACGTGGTCCGAGCCGTACCGCTGGGCCGCGTACTTGATCATGTCGCCGCGGTAGCGCGAGTCGAAGTCCATGTCGATGTCGGGCATCTGCTTGCGGCCCGGGTTCAGGAAGCGCTCGAACAGGAGGTCGTAGCGGATCGGATCGATGTCGACAATGCGCAGGCAGAAGGCCACGCACGATCCCGCTGCGCTTCCCCGCCCGGGACCGACGCGGATGTTCTGCGAGCGGGCGTAGGCAACGAGATCCCACACGACGAGGAAATACGCGGAGAACCCCATCGATTCGATGACGCCGAGCTCGTACTCGATGCGTTCGCGCACGTGGGGCGCGAGGTCGGCGCCGTAGCGCTGGGCTGCGCCCTCGTAGGTGAGCTGGTGCAGATACTCGCTCTCGGTCATCCCCTCCGGGACGGGGAAGCTCGGCAGCACCGGCTGGCCGAAATCGATCTCGACGTCGGCCCGTTCCGCGACCCAGAGCGTGTTGTCGCACGATTCGGGGATCTCGGAGAACAGCTCCCGCATCTCCACCGCGGACTTCAGGTAGTGCTGATCGCCGTGGAACTTGAAGCGGTTGGTCTCGTGGATCTTGGCGTTGGTCTGCACGCAGAGCAACGCGTCGTGCGCGACCGCATCGCCGCGTTCGGTGTAGTGGCTGTCGTTCGTCGCGAGCAGTGGGGCACCGATGGCGCGTGCGATCTCGATCAGCTTCGGGTTGGTCGTGAGCTGTTCGGGGATGCCGTGGTCCTGCACCTCGACGAAGAGGTTGTCCTTGCCGAAGATGTCCTGGAGCCGCGCCGCGGTGTCGAGCGCGCCCTGCTCGTCGCCGTTCATCAGGCGTTGCAGCACGTGGCCGCCGAGACAGCCCGTGGTGGCGATGATGCCTTCGTGGTGCGCTTCGAGCAGCTCCCAGTCGACCTTGGGCTTCTGGTAGTAGCCCTCCAGATAGGCGCGACTCGAGAGTTGAATCAGGTTGCGGTAGCCCTGCTCGGTCTCGGCGAGCGCGGTCAGGTGGTAGTAGGCCTTGCGTCCGCCTTCGACTTCGCCGCCCGAATCGTCGACCTGGCTGCCTCGCCGCACCGGGCGCTCGGTGCGGTGTTCGTACGCCTGGTAGAGCTCGGTCCCGATGATCGGGACGAGTCCCTGCTTCCGAGCTTCCTGGTACATCGGCAGGATGCCGTACATGTTGCCGTGGTCGGTGATGCCGATCGCCGGTTGACCGTCGGCGGCCGCGGCGGCAACGACCTCGCCGATGCGCGACGCACCGTCGAGCATCGAGTACTCGGTGTGCACATGAAGGTGGGTGAAGGACTTCGCCACCGATTACTCCGCCAAGAGATCGTCGATATCCCGCGGTCGAATGACACGCGTGGAATTCATCACCCTACCCGGCCGGATGCGGCGAGCAAAGGGACGTACATCTCGGCCGCCGTCAGTGACCCGTGGGCACCGACCAGCTGCGCTTCCCGGGGCATGGCCGGGTCCAGATAGCCCACCGGGCCTTTCGGAATGAGCGCAACATCGCCGAGCCGCCGGAGGTTGACGGCCGGTGCCGGGCCCGGTCCGAGCCACCCGCCGTCGACCACTTCCTCCCGGCTCATCACCCAGGCGTCGGCGCCGTACGCGTCGGTCGCCGCCGCCAGGAGTTCGGGGGCTCGGCCCCGCATCGCGGTCATCCAGCGGAACCGTCCCTCACCGCTACAACCGTTGACGAGGTGTTGGACCGCCGTGAGTTCCTGCCAATGGTCGCCGACCTCCATCTGGCCGTGGTCGGCGGTGACCAGGAGCGCAGCGTCGGCCGGGAGTGCGTCACGCAGTTGGCCGACCAGTGCATCGACGAAGGCGAGTTCGGCGTCGAGATAGGGCGGGGCCAGCCCGAACTCGTGCGCGACGGTATCCACGCCGGGGTAATACGCGTAGACCAGCGGGTGCCCGGCCTCGGCCAACGTGCGGCAGTGTTCGACGAGCACCGAGGTGGTGCTCCACCCGAAGAACGGCGCATCGCGAAGATGGGTGGCGGTGAAGCCCGATGTCCGGAACTCGCGGCGGGTCACGACGGGCACGGTGCGTCCGAGGAAGGGTTGATGACGTTGGACCCGGAACGCGTCGGGCGGCCGTCCGTTGCCATCGAGGGCCCACCACAAGACGTTGAGCACGTCGCCGTCGAGGCGAATACGAAATCCGAGCACTCCGTGTTGAATCGGCGACAGGCCGGTCGTGATCGAGGTGAGCGCGGACGCGGTCGTCGAGGGGGCCACGGTCGTGATCGGGCCGCCGACGAACTCGCTCAACTCGGGCATCCGGGCACGATGGGTTTGAACAAGGTCCCAGCCCAGACCGTCGAGCACGAGCAGCACCACGGTCTTCGCGCTCCGGGCCGGCTCGGGAAGCCAGGCGTTGTCGACCCGCCCGACGAGCGCGGGGACGACTTGTTCGAGCGACGCGCCCCCGTAGTCGGGGCGAACGGGCTCGGGTGGGGACATCGCTGCACCGTAGCGAACCGACCGTCACCCGCGTGGGTGTGCGAGCATGGCCCGGTGAAGGTCTCGACCCGTGGCGACTACGCCGCTCGCGCACTGCTGTCCCTGGCGCTGCACGATTCGAACCGGCCCACCTCGGTCAAGGAAATCGCCGAACGGACCAATCTTCCCCAGCCCTACCTGGAGCAGATCCTGCTCGCCGTCAAGGGTGCGGGTCTGGTGCGGTCCAAACGGGGCGTCGGCGGCGGGTACGTCCTGGCGCGCCCACCGGACGAGATCAGTCTGGCGCAGATCCTGGCCGCGGTCGACGGGCCGTTGACCACCCTTCCCGACGAACACGACCACTGCGAGGGCCACTGCGTCCTCCAGGAGGTCTGGGTCGCCGTCTCGGACGAGATGGCCGACTTCCTTGCGGGACACACCCTCGCCGAGCTCGCGCGCCGGGCCCTGATCGGTCACCCCGAGGCCGTCGACGTCGCTCCCGCCCCATCGGACCAGTCGGCCCCGGCCGGCACCGACTGAGAGCGACACCCTCCACGGCACCCCTCAGGAGCGGCGGAGCTCGATGACTGCGGTGAGTCCTCCACTCGGCGACTCGTCCAACGCCACCCGCCCGCCGTCGGCCTCCACGAGCTGGCGCACGATGGCCAGCCCCAGGCCCGACCCACCGCGATTCCCCGATGCTCGCCAGAAGCGATCGAAGGCCCGCGCCCGCTGTTCGGCGCGCATCCCCGGACCGTCGTCGGCCACGCGTACGACGATCATGGCGCCGCGTCGGGTCGCGTCGATTCGGATCGTTCCACCCTCGGGTGACACGTCGATGGCGTTGGCAATCAGATTGTCGAAGACCTGTTCCAGCCGACCGGGCGCGGTCCGCACGGTCAGCCCCGGAGCGATCTCGGTGTCGAAGTGCACGGAGTGCTCATCCGCAAACGCCGACCAGGCCTCGACGCGACCTTCGACGATCGGACCCAACGGCGCGGGCGCAGGGGTGTCCGATTGGCGCTCGGCGCGAGCCAACTCCAGGAGCCCGTCGACCAGCCGCGACAGCCGACCCACCTCGGCGAGCGAGCCGGCCACGTCGGCCGCGGCATCCTCCGAACCGGCCAGGTCGCTCTCGAGGTTCTCCAGCCTCAGGCGGAGCGCGGCCAGCGGCGTGCGGAGCTGGTGCGACGCATCGGCAACGAACTCGCGTTGGGAGTGGACCAATCCTTCGACCCGCGCCGCGGTCGCGTTGAACTGCTCGGTGAGATCGCGCAACTCGGGCGGGCCGGGGGGCACCTCGGCCCGGGCGTCGAGTGCGCCGCCGCCGAACCGCGCCGACGCGGCGGCGAGTCGCTCGATCGGGATCGTGACCTGCCGCGCGAGTTGCAGGCTGACCAGGAACACGATGAGCAGCACGATCACGCCGATACCGACCAGTACCCACCAACCTTCGCGGATGCGGGTGTCGACGTAGGACGTCGGATACGTCACGCGTAACGCGCCGACCAACTCGTTACCGTGCACGATCGGGATCGCGAAGAAGAGAATGTCGTGACCGAGGGTCTTGGAGCTCCGCGAGCCGATCGCCTCGCGGCGCGCCAACGCCGCCTTGATCTCCGGCCGGTTCGCGAAGTTCTCGGGCGGTCGCTCCCCCGCCTGGGAGTCGGCCACCAACGACCCGTCCGGCCGGACCACGACGACCCGTCCACCGGTGTCGTTCTCGTAGTTCCGCGCCAGGGTTCGGAGGGCGGCGACGCCGTTGGACTCCAACCCCTCCTCGGCGCGGATCGACAGCGCGAGCGCGTCCCGCTCGACCGAGGCGGTCAGCCGCCGCCGCTGCTCGCGGGCGTAGACGAACCCCAGCGGAAGCTCCAGGAGCAACAGGACGACGAGGGTCAGCGTCAGATAGCTGAACAGGAGCCGGCGCCGCACGTCCCCCTACCCGGCGTCCGGATCGACGAGGCGGAACCCGACGCCCCGCACCGTTTCGACCCACGCCGGGTTGCCGAGCTTCTTGCGCAAGGTGGCGACATGGACGTCCAGGGTCTTCGTCGGGCCGTACCAGTGCGGGTCCCAGACCCGCTCCAGGATCGTGCCGCGCTCGAAGAGCGCGCCCGGCTCCTCCGCCAACAACGCGAGCAGGTCGAACTCCTTCGGCGTCAGCGCGAGTTCCTCGTCACCGATCGTCACGCGGTGGGTGCGCACGTCGATGGTCAGCGCGCCGAGCGTCCGGGCGTCGCCGTCGTCCTGGATCCGACCACCGACCCGACGGGCCACCGCGCGGATCCGCGCCACCAACTCACGGAACCCGAACGGCTTCACGAGATAGTCGTCGGCGCCGAGTTCGAGCCCGACCACCCGGTCGGCCTCGTCGCCACGCGCGGTCACCACGATGATCGGGACATCCGATCGGGCCCGGAGCTGATGGCAGATGGCGAAGCCGTCCATATCGGGCATCCCGAGGTCGAGCAGCACCAGGTCGTACCCCGATGCCGCCAGTGCCGCTTCACCGGTTTCGACCCGCGACACATTGAATCCTTCGCGTTCGAGCCCCCGCGCCATCGGGACCGCGATCGCGTCGTCGTCTTCGACCATGAGAAGGTGCACGCCCCCACCATCGCGCACCTTGGCGATGTCCGGCCGCACGCTTTGCCCTTTCCTTACGATTTGCCGGCCGGCTCCTGGCCCAGGCCTCCGTACGGTGGAGACCACCCCACCAAGGAGAACCCGATGAACCGACGAACCGCACTTGCCAGTGCCGCCGCGATCAGCCTGAGCCTGACCGGAATCGCCGTCGCGGCCGGCGCAACCATGCATGTGTTCAATGCGGCCGACGCCAGCCCGAACATCGGGAAGGTCAGTCCGGTGAGCACGACGACCGAACCGCCGGAGGTCGAACATCACGTCGTCGTCGTCGACGACCCGCCCGCCCCGGCCCCCGAGGGTCAGACGACGGCCCCGACCGCCGCACCCCGCTCCACCCGTCACACCGAGTCGGACGCCGCGCCCGTCGCGACGGGGCCGTCGAGCCCGTCGGCCCCTGCGGCCGTCGCGCCGGCCCCGCACCACGAGTCCGACGACCACGAGGTCAACCACGAGCCGGGCGACGACTGAGATGAAGCAGCGCTCCCGTCGTCGACACCCCGCGACCGCAAGCCGCATTCTCGCGGCGGGCGTTGCCGTCGGCACCGCCG
>JAENVU010000189.1 GCA_016650415.1 Acidimicrobiia bacterium | reverse complement strand
GTACGTGCCGTGTGTGCACTCGGTCGGCGCGCCGCTTCCGGCGGGCGCGACCGATGTGGCTTGGCCGTGCAATGCGGAGAACAAGTACATCGTGCAGTTTCCCGAGACGCTCGAGATCTGGTCGTATGGCTCCGGGTACGGCGGGAACGCGCTGTTGGGCAAGAAGTGTTTCGCGTTGCGGATCGCGTCGACGATGGCCCGCGACGGTGGCTGGCTGGCCGAGCACATGTTGATCCTTGGTGTCACCCCACCGAACGGCGAGAAGCGGTATGTCGCGGCCGCGTTCCCGTCCGCATGTGGGAAGACGAACATGGCGATGATGACTCCGACGCTTCCGGGGTGGAAGATCGAGACCGTCGGTGACGACATCGCGTGGATGAAGTTCGGCGAGGACGGACGCCTCTACGCGATTAACCCCGAGGCCGGATTCTTCGGGGTTGCACCAGGGACCAACGACACGACCAATCCGAACGCGATGCGCACCCTGGATCAGGGGGTGATCTTCACGAACTGCGCGCTGACCGATGATGGTGACGTGTGGTGGGAGGACATGACCGCGGAGCGTCCGGACCATCTCGTCGACTGGCAGGGTAAGGATTGGCGTCCGGAGCAAGGCACGCCGGCCGCGCATCCGAACTCCCGGTTCACCGCCCCGGCAGCTCAGTGTCCGTCGCTGGCACCGGAGTGGGAGGACCCGGCGGGTGTGCCGATCTCGGCGATCCTGTTCGGTGGTCGGCGCGCCACGAACGTGCCGTTGGTGACCGAGGCGTTCGACTGGCGCCATGGCGTGTTCATGGGTTCGATCATGAGCTCGGAGAAGACTGCAGCCGCGGCGGGCAAAGTGGGCGAGCTGCGATTCGACCCGTTCGCGATGCTGCCGTTCTGCGGGTACAACATGGGCGACTACTTCGCCCACTGGCTCGAGGTCGGACACGCGACCGATGCCGAGAAGTTGCCGAAGCTCTTTTGGGTGAACTGGTTTCGCAAGGACGCCGATGGGCGGTTCCTCTGGCCGGGCTACGGCGACAACTCGCGTGTTCTGAAGTGGGTCATCGAGCGTTGCGAAGACACCGCGGATTGTGTCGACACTCCGATCGGCCTCCTGCCGAGCACCGACGCGCTCGATACCTCGGGACTCGATCTCGCGGAAGACGCAGTCGCGGAGTTGCTGTCGGTCGATGCCGCCGGGTGGCGGTCGGAGATCCCCCTCATCACCGCCCACTACGACCGGCTCGGGGAACGCCTACCCGCCGAGTTACGGGACGAACTCGAGGCGCTGACCAAGCGACTCACCGCATGACCTCACTGCCACTGCAGATCGTGGTCTGTCAAGGTGACGAGACCGGCCAGGGTATTGCTCGACGCGGTCCTTCCGGGACTCGATGAACACGTGTGTGGTGTGAACGCCGACCTCGAGTTCTTCGACCTTTCCCTGGCGCATCGCCGGTCGACGGCGAACCGCGTCGTGACGGACGCGGCCGAGGCCATGCGTACCGTTGGTCTGGGATTGAAGGCCGCGACAGTCACGCCCCCAGGGCGCGATGACGTTGGGTCTCCGAACCGGATCTTGCGCGAGGCGGTCAATGGGACCGTCATTATGCGGACCGGTCGACGTATTCCTGGTGTTGCTCCCTACGTTCCGGTCAGCCATCCGATCTGTGTGGTTCGGATGGCGGTCGGTGGTGCCTACGGCGCGATCGAGGACCGTCTCGGGCCGCCATACACCGACGATGAGGTAGCCGAACGCACGGAGCGAATCAGCCGTAAGGCGTGCCGGGCCGTGGCCGAGTACTCGTTTCGCGTCGCCAGCGCGCTGAAGGGTTGCGTGTTCGGGGGTCCAAAGTGGACGGTGTCACCCGTGTATGAGGGGATGCTCAAAGAGGAGATGGACACCGGCGCGGCGCGTCACCCCGATGTCGCATACCGGCCCGTGCTCATCGATGCCACGTACGCCGACCTCATCACCGGTGCCCGCGATCTGCCGCTGGTCATCCCCGCATTGAATCGCGACGGCGATTGTCTCTCGGACCTCGTGCTCGCGATGTTCGGGTCGATCGCCGGTGCCGAATCGGTGCTCATCGCCCTCGACGACGACCTTGAGCCGCAGGTCGCGATGGCCGAAGCACCCCACGGCACTGCACCGTCGTTGCGGGGCAAAGATGTTGCCAACCCGATGGCCATGTTCCTCGCGGTCGCCGCGGTGCTCGATCACGCGGCGCGTCGCGGCCACCACGGTGCCGGGCCTGCGGGCTCGGCGATCCGTGCTGCGGTGCTCGACGCAGCCGCGCAAGGCACGCGAACGATCGATCTCGGTGGCACCGCCACCACTTCCGAGGTGGTGTCTGACGTCATCAACTGCGTCCGGTCACAACTCGGCTCGTAACATGCTCGGTCACCGAACCGACCGCTTCTCCGTTATCGCGTTGGCGGCGGTGACCACGGCATGGCTGATAGCGTCGCGTCCGCCGGGTGCGAAGAGGTCGGGGAGCAGGCGTACCGGGCTCGGCTGGTGGCCGTTCGCACGCGCGAGAGCGGACGCGGCGGCGAGTGCCTGTTCGGTGTCGAGTCGCGCAACTCCCGCGTCGATCATCCCGCGCATCAGGCCGGGGAACGCGTAGGCCTTGTGCAGTTGGTTGGGATACTGGCTCAGACTCGTCGCGACGATCGCCGCGGTGGATGCGACTCGTTTGGGGTTGACCTCAGGCTCCGGACTCGCGAGCGCGAACACGATCGGGTCCGTAGCCATGAGCGCGACCAGGCCAGGCTTGAGCGTGTTGGGCGCGGAGAGGCCGATGAAGACGTCCGCGCCGGGGAGCACACTGTCGAGCGTGCCGTGCCGGCCGCGCCGATTTGTAAGACGCGCGAGTTCGGCGTGGTGGTAGACGACGCGGCTGCAATCGTCGCGGCTGAGGACACCCTTGCGGTCGACAACCACGATGTCTCGCGCTCCAGCAGCGAGCAGGAGCTTGGCGGTTGCGGTCCCGCCCGCTCCAGCGCCAGCGATG
>JAENVU010000188.1 GCA_016650415.1 Acidimicrobiia bacterium | reverse complement strand
GTCGCGAGGTCGAGCGCGGAGAACGAATCGTCGAACAGGTAGATGCCGGGCCGGCGGACGAGCGCCCGGGCAATCGCGAGGCGTTGCCGCTGCCCACCCGAGACGTTGGACCCGCCTTGGGCGATCTGGGAATCCAGGCCTCCGGGCATCGCGCGAACGAAGGAGTCGGCCTGCGCGACCTCGAGCGCCGCCCAGAGGTCCTCATCGGTCGCATCGGGGTTGGCGTGGCGCAGGTTGCTGGCGACGGTGCCGGTGAAGAGGTAGGGCTTCTGGGGGACGAGACCGATGCGGCTCCAGAGCAGCTCGGGTTCGATGTCGCGCACGTTGAACCCGTCGACGATCACCTCGCCATCGGTCGCATCGAACAGGCGCGGGACGAGATTGAGCAACGTGGTCTTGCCGGCGCCGGTACTCCCGATGATCGCCGTCGTCTCACCGGCATTGGCGCGGAACGTGATGTTGCTCAACACAGCATGTTCGGCGCCCGGATACTTGAACTCCACGTTGCGAAACTCGAGTGAACTCGTCGCGCCCAGGGTCGTGACGGGGTTCGCAGGCGGCACGACCGAAGTCTCGGCGTTGAGGATTTCCTGGATACGTTCTGCGCTCACCGATGCGCGTGGTGCCATCACCGCGACGAACGTCGCCATCATGACCGACATCAGGATCTGAATGAGGTAGCTGAGGAACGCGATCAGTGCACCGACTTGCATGTGGCCGGCACTGATTCGGTTGGCGCCGAGCCAGATCGCGGCGACACTCGATGCATTGAGTACCAGCATGACCGTCGGGAACATGAAGGCCATGAGCCGACCGGCGCGGAGCGAGGTCATGGTGAGTTCGTCGTTGGCCTCACCGAACCGATTGGCCTCGTGGGGCTCCCGGACGAAGGCCCGCACCACTCGCATGCCGCTGATCTGCTCGCGAAGCACCTCGTTGATCCGGTCGATGCGCACTTGCATGACCTGGAACTGCGGCACCATGCGCACGATCACGAGCCCGACCGCGATGACGAGCACCGGCACGCTGACGAGGAGCAGCAACGAGAGCGAGCCGTCCTCGCGGATGGCCATGATCACCCCGCCGATGATGGTGATTGGGGCTGCGACGAGCAGGGTGCAGGACATCAGCACGAGAACCTGGACCTGGGTCACATCGTTCGTGATCCGCGTGATGAGCGACGGCGCACCGAACGCCGAGACGTCTTGGGCCGAGAAGTCCGTCACCCGGTGGAAGAGCGCGTCGCGAACGTCGCGGCCGAACGCCATCGCGGCGCGCGCGCCGTAGTACACCGCGGCGACCGCGAAGACGACCTGCACCAGCGTGACGACGAGCATGATGCCGCCCATGCGCCAGATGTAGCCCGTGTCGTGGAGCACGATGCCCTTGTCGATGATGTCGGCATTGAGCGTCGGCAGGGTGAGCGTTCCCATCGTCTGCACGAACGTCAAACCGAGCACGACCAGCAACAGGCCGCGGTAGCGCAGCAGGTACGTGCGGAGGAGGCGGATCAGCACGATGATCCCTTCGGCGGGTGCAACTCGTTGATGTGGATGCCGTCGAGCAAGACGGTGACGATTTCCTCGGAACTGAGCGGCGTGTCGAGGATCAGCGCCGGATGAGTGCCGGAGATTGTGAGACCGCGGAGCAGATGGGCGGCCTCGAGCGGGGTGCGACGCAACTGATCGCGATCGGGTTCGAAGACCTTCGCGATCTTGCTGAGGTCGGTCTTCTGGTGTTGGGCCGGGAGGACTGCCGGAGTCGACTTCATCATTTCGATGGCGGTGCGCAACCGCATGACGTCCGCGACCCGACGGCGCAGGATTTCGACCGCCGCGATCAGCCGCGGTTCGAGAGGAAGGGTCGGGTCGATGGCGTCGAGTGCTGCGTCGACCGACCCCGCGTCCATGGCGGCCTCCAAGACCGCCGTGAGGAGCGCGTCCTTGTCGGGGAACGCCCGGAAGATGGTGCCCTCGGCGATTCCGGCCGCCTCGGCGATCTGGCGAGTGGTGACCGCGGCGCCGTGGTCCAGGATCAGCGGCAGGGTGGCGGCGACAATGCGGGCGCGGCGCTCCTCCGGCGGCAGGGCGGCCGCGCGCGATCGACCCGGGCTCTCCGAGCCTTCAGTGGGTGATTCGGTGGGTTCGCGCAGTGTCCGGGGAGGCGGCACAGGGCGAGAACCTAGGTGAGTGAGTGCTCACTCATCCAATCCCGGACCCGCGAATCACCTGGTCATCGGTCACGTCGCGTCAGTCATCTGCGCAACGGCGTCGGCCATTTCTTCCGTGCTGACCTCCCGGATGCGGGAGTGCAGAGCCCAGTGGTGGCCGAACGGGTCGGCGAGGACGGCCGCCCGATCGCCATAGAACTGGTCTTCGGCCGGGCGCAGCACCGTGGCACCGGCGGCGACGGCCCGTTCCACGGCCGCATCGACATCGATCACGTACTGGTGGAGCAAGACGGTCGTGCCGCCGAGCCGCGTGGGGTTCCCCGCGTCGCCGGGCATGTCGTCGGGGGCGTCGGCGAGGTATACGGAGGCACCGTTGACGACGATCGCGGCGTGTCCGATCGACCCGTTGGGCATGGTGAGGCGACCCTCCTCGACCGCGCCGAACGCGTCGCCGTAGAACGCGATGGCATCCGACGCGCCGTTGATCAGCAGATACGGGACGATGCGGTTCTCGAGTCCGGCGGGAATGGGATCGACCATGGCTGAGCTCCTGGAATCGGTGGTGTGGGGCAATCGGGCTAGTCGCTCGCGCCCTGGGCGAGTGCGAGCGGAATGACCGCCTCGGCGCCGGCCCCCCGCAGCATCGCGCCGGCCTCGGTGAGTGTCCACCGGGAGTCGACGATGTCGTCGACGAGCAGGACTGCGCCGGTCGGCACCGGGCCGACGACGGCGAACGCGTCGAGCACGTTGCGGTGTTGCTGCGCGCTGTTTTCCATTCGGGCTTGGGGTTCGGTGTCTCGAATCTGATCGAGGGTGGCGCGATAGGGAAGTCTCAGGCCTTCGGCGACGCGTTCGGCGAGCGACGCGACCAAGGTGGGTGCGCGCCGTGACGGCACCGCGGTCACCCATTTCGGGCGCGGGTTGGGCTCCCAGTTGCGGACGAGCCGAACGAGTGCATCGACCAGCTCGTCGGAGAAGGCCCCGTCGGCGCGCTGGTCGCGAACGATCCCACCCCAGCCGCCGTCGCCGAGAAACGCGAGCGCGCGACCGGATTCGAGTTGGAGATCCGCCGGAATGCGGCCGCCGGCGGCGCGCATCTTGCGGGGGTCGATCGTGAGCGGCTGGCTGCGGAGGTACTCCCGGGCGCGGACGACTCGGTCCTGGTCGAGCTCCACCGGGAGGCTGGTGCCGGTACACCGTGAACAACGGCCGCACGCCGACGCGGTGGGGTCGTCGAGCGCCCGGCCGAGGAGTTCCATCAGGCAGGTGTCGCTCGCGAGATAGTCGTCCATGACCCGTTGCTCGGCCCGGCGCTGTTCGGTGATCGTGTCGATACGTTCCGTGGGGTAGGTCCAATCGAGTGCGGTCCGCCGGTACTTCGTGCCATCGCGGGTGACGACTCCCTCGACCTCGAGGATCTTCAGCATGGAAGTCAGACGACCGCGCCGGATGTTCACCTCGGCTTCGATGTCGCCGATGCGGGTCCAATCGCCGCGGTCGGCCAGGAGGTCCACGATGGCGTTGGCGCGATCGGCCGGTGGGAACGCCGTCCGGATGAAGTAATCCTGGATGTCGCGGTCCTCGTGACCACTCATGAGGACGCCGTGAGCCTCGGTGAGCGCACGGCCGGCCCGGCCGACCTGTTGGTAGTACGCGATCGGCGAACCGGGCGACTGGAAATGGATCACGAACGCGAGGTCGGGCTTGTCGTAGCCCATACCGAGAGCCGAGGTCGCGACCAGGACCTTGAGCTCGTTGGCGAGCAGCCGGTCTTCGAGGACCCGTCGAAGTTCCGGGTCGCTGTCTCCGCTGTAGGCCGCGGCATCGATACCTTCGCGGGTGAGCCACCCCGCGACGCGTTGGCAATCGGCGATCGTGAGGCAGTACACGATGCCGGTCCCGGGCAGGGTGGGTATCACCTGCGCGAGCCAGGCCAACCGGTCGGGCTGGCTGGGCATCCGCAACGTGTCGAGGATCAGGCTCGGTCGGGCGAGTGATCCGCGGATCGTGAGCATGGCGTCGCCGAACTGGGTCTCGATATCGGCGACGACCCGGTCGTTCGCGGTCGCAGTGGTCCCGAGCACCGGCACGCCGGGTGGGAGCAGATTCAGGACCTCCGCGATCCGGCGGTAGTCGGGACGAAAGTCGTGGCCCCAGTCGCTGATGCAATGCACCTCGTCCACCACGAGCATCCCGACGCGCGGTGCCAGCGTCGGCAGAATCGACTCCCGGAAGGTCGAGTTGGCGAACCGCTCCGGCGAAATCAGCAACACGTCGATCTCGTCACGATCGAGTCGCGCGCTGATGTCGTCCCACTCGTCGCGGTTGTTGCTGTTGATCGACACGCTCACCACGCCGCCGCGCTCGCCCGCGTCGACCTGGTTGCGCATCAGGGCGAGCAGAGGCGAGACGATGACCGTCGGGCCGGCCCCGCGATCGCGCAACAGCCGCGTGGCAACGAAGTACACCGCGCTCTTGCCCCAGCCGGTGCGTTGAACGACCAGGACGCGCCGCCGCTCCTCGACGAGGGCGGTGATCGCGTCGAGCTGACCGGCGCGGAAATCTGCCACCGGAGAGTTCACCAGCGCCCGGAGGGTGCTGAGTGCGGCGGTGGAAACATCGGCAGTCATGGGTGGCGACCGTACTGGCGGGGTGAGACATCAATGGTGGAGGTCCCCGGACGTGACTTGGTTCACGCGCGCATGCGCCGGTACCTGAGGTAGAAACAGGTACCGACCACACGGGGAGATCAGACGATGCGCGTCACGGTGGATAGGGACAAGTGTCAGGGCCACAACCGGTGCTACGCCCTGGCCCCCGACGTCTTCGACGTCGACGATCTGGGGTACGCCTTCGTCCTGGTCGAGGGTGACCTCCCCCCGGAACTCGAAGACGGCGCCCGCGCCGGTGTGGCCAACTGCCCTGAGTTCGCAATCACGATCGAGGACTGATCCCATGGCCGGCCAGCACCCACCCGTCGAGGACTTCGCCACCGACTTCGATCACACCGACCCCGCGTGGGTCAAGG
>JAENVU010000187.1 GCA_016650415.1 Acidimicrobiia bacterium | reverse complement strand
CGCCACCCCGACAAACCGTCGGCGGCGGCCGACGCCGACGTTGAACGACGTCCGGGGCGCGATCGGTGAGCGGTCGAACAGGCTGCGGACGCCTTGTCCGACCCGGCTCGTCTTCTCCACCGCCCGCTGCGGCGCCCGGGCGAGTCCTCGCAATGTGCGAGCGACTTCGGACGGTTCCGTGGTCCGTTCCACCAGCGTGTCGGCAAGGAGGCGCGAACTCGACGGGGCCGGTTCGGGCGACCACGGCGGCACCGGCTCCATGGCCGGATCGGGTGAGATGTCGAGCAGCACGGTTGCGACGTCGACGCCGGAGATACCGTCGATCAGCGCGTGGTGCGTCTTCTGGATGAGGCCGACCGAACCGTCGTCGAGCCCCTCGACGAACCACAGCTCCCAGAGCGGCCGCGATCGGTCGAGCAGCTGGGCTTCGACCCGCGCAGTGAGCTCCAACAGCTGCGTCCAGGAGCCCGGACGCGCCACCGCGGTCAACCGCACGTGGAAGGAAATGTCGAAGCGGTCGTCGTCGACCCAGATCGGCCGACCTTGTTCCATCGGCACCGACATCAGCCGCTGACGGAACCGGGGGATGCGATGCAGCCGGGACGCCACGAGCGCCCGAACGTCGGCCAGGCGGAATCGACCCGAGTCGTCGAAGAACGACGCGCCCTCGAAGGTCGCGAGGGTGCCGACGTGCATCGGCGTCTCGATCGACTCCAAGTGCAGAAAGGATGCGTCGAGCGAGCTCAACCGGTGGTACGCCGTCACCGGGCCGATGGTACCGGCCGCCGGTGAATCCGGCTGGGGCCTACTGGCGGACTCCGACGCAGGCGGTGAGCCCCAGCCCTCGTGCCAGATCGTCGGCGCGGGCCGCGTGGGCAGCACCTTCGGTGTTGGCCCGCGTCGCCGCGGCGAAATCACCGGCCCGCTGGGCCCGGAGTGATCGCGACGCCGCATCGATGGTCTGGGTCGTCGTGGCCAACCATCGCTCGACGTCGGCCGCGGCGCCGGTCGGGGCCGCCAACGCCGCGAGGTCGCGAACACCACGGCGTTGCGCCTCGATCGCGAGCATTCCCGTCGCGAGCATGCGCTCCGGTTCTGATGCATCTGCACTGGGCAGCCGCCGGACCTCACGCCGAACGGTACGACAGATCGAGTTCGCTTCGTTCCGGAAGTCGGCGACCGTCAGCGGTTCGGCACTGCTGCATCCGGCGAACACCGAGAGTGCCGAACCGATCGCGAACAGCAGAATCCAGAGCCTTCGGGTGCGCACGCCGAGGCAACGTAGCCGGGACGGCGGGTCACGGTAGCGTCAGCACCCATGCAGACTGCGGCCGCGCTCTGGCGGATCTCTCCCGAACTCGTCCTCACCATGGACGCCGACCTCGGGGTTCCGGTGGACAGCTACGTCAACGGGTCCCAGACCTGGTTCACCGGCGAACCGGTGCTCGAATGGCGTTTGCATCCGGTGAAGGGATACTCCCCGCCGCCGGGTCTCTCCCCGTACGACCTCTGGGAGATCGTCGTCGGATCACTCGAGCGCGGTGCTGATCCCGCCGCCATTCCGCTGGGCTCCGAGACCCGAGCGTTGACCGATCTGTGGGACGGACTCGAGTGCTTCCCGGCCTACGGCGACGAACTCGAACCCGCGACCCTCGCCGACCGGGTCCGCGAGGTGCTCGCGCGCGCCCCCGATGCCTGCGGGCTGGTCGACCACGAAGCAGTCGGCAACGAGTGGGAGCAGACCCAGGGTGCGGTCTCGATCGTGGACTTGCTCGCAAGCCAACTCGGCATGACGACGACGTAGCGACCGCAGTTGGGACGACGTCGACCCGGCGGACGTCGGATCAGTCGCCGCGCCACGGTGGCGTCCGCGGCAGGTCGAAATCCGCCGGAAAGATTTCGCCATCGATCGCCCGAAACGCGAGTTCACCCCATCGATGAACTCCGGCGACCGGCTGCGGCAGCGCGTCCCGCGGGTAGAAGCCGACCGCCCGGGTCTCGAGCGGATGGCCGCGCAGCTGACCGCCGATCATCCGGCAGTGGAAGACGAGGGAGTACATCGGTATGCGCGCGAACCCGAGCCGGAGCCCATCGAGCACCGTGATCAGCGATACGACCTCGACCTCGAT
>JAENVU010000186.1 GCA_016650415.1 Acidimicrobiia bacterium | reverse complement strand
GAGCATCGACATCTGGGCGTCGGGCGTACGTTTCGGCTTCCGCCGGCGGAGTGAGACCATCGCGGGTCAGGCGCGCGGCGCGCGGAATCGCGAGGGTGCAGGAACCCCGGTCGGAACGGCCGCATCGGTTCGGGCCGGGCGCTCGGTGGGTTCGCGTGGTGTCGAGGCCGCGGTCGGAGGGGCGGCGGGCGACGGTGTGTCGACGCTGTGCATGATGTCGTTCATCTCGTCACGGATGGTGTCCTGGAGCTTGCGCAGCTCACGGATGCCTCGCCCCACCTGACGACCGACCTCCGGGAGCCGATTCGGTCCGAAGACCATCAGCGCCACCACCATGACCACGAGGAGTTCGAGGGGGCCCAGGCTTGGCATTGGACTCCTTCGCGTTCGTCGGGAATCGGGCGGTTCAGGCTACCGCCGGGAGGGATCGGATCCGGTGTCCGAGAGCCGTTCGAGGCGCTCGGCGAGCCGGTCGCGGTCGGTGCGCACCTCGATGACGAGCGGGACGAGGGCCCGCTCAGAACGGTCGAAGGCGCGAAACAACTGTTGGATCTCGGCGCGCAGTTTCGCGGAGACCACGAAGAGGAGGGTGACGCCGATGATCGCGAGGAACAGCGTGATTCCGAGGATCGTGGCAGCCGAGGACGACATGATGGGTGACGCTAGCGCCGTCGGCGCCGGTTAGTTCGGCATCGAGCGGCGGACGAGATCCTCGAGGTCGGCGAACCAGTCGTCTCGCTCCAGGGTCAGGTGGAAGTCGAGCAGATCGTCGGGCTGAAGGGTCGGTCCCTGGCGGGACTCGGACAGCTCGGCGGGGAGTCGCCACACTTCCATGCGTACGCCGGAGGAGACGAGGAGGTCCACGATGCGCTTGCTGGCGCCCTTGGCCACCGCGAGTGTGCAGGTCGGACACCGGAAGGTGTACGACCCGCTCTCGTCGTCGGAGCAGACGCGCACGACGAGGTCGTGCGCCTTCAGCTGCACGTCGCCGCAGGTTGGACAGTTAGCTCGGATTGTCGTCACGCTCGAAGGCCCCTTGTGATCTCCTGACGATGAAGCCATCGGCAGGCGTCGGGGTTGGCTTGAGGTTCGAATCGACACATCGGGCCGGTACCGAGCACGATCGCGGCCGTGGTCATTGCCTTCGCCCACCGTGGTGCCCGGTCCGAACGCCCCGAGAACACCCTGGCGGCGTTCGTCCGAGCCCGGGAACTTGGTGCGAATGGCCTGGAAAGTGACGCGTGGCTGGCCCGGGACGGGGAGGTCGTTCTCGTGCATGACGCCGCGTTCCGACGGGGGTTGCGCAAGATCCGGGTGGCCGAACACACTGCGTCGGAGCTGGCCGAGTACGACGTTCCCCGGCTGGTGGATCTCTACCGGGAGTGCGGCACCGACTTCGAGCTGTCGATCGACGCCAAGCAGCCCGAGGTCATCGGACCCATGGCCGAGATCGCCCGGGCCGCCGGCGGCGATGCCGCGCACCGCCTGTGGATCTGTTCGCCCGATCTCGACCTGCTCCGGTCACGTCGCGAGGAACTCGCCGATGTTCGGCTCGTCCACTCCCCCGGTTTCCGCGGGGTGGCCCCGGCCGCCTTCGAGCGCCACGCATCGGATCTGGCGAGCGCGGGCATCGATGCGTTGAACCTGCATCATTCCGATTGGACGCTCGGCACCGTCACGCTCGTCCACCGCTTCGAGCTGGCGGCGTTCGCATGGGATGCGCAGGAGATGCGGCACGTGTTGGCCGCGCTGCGCTACGGGATCGACGGTGTGTTCTCCGACCGGGTGGATCGGATGCTTGCCGCGATCGGCGAATGGTCGGCCGGTTAGTCCTCGTCCTCGCGTTTGCGGAAGACGACATACAGGATCGAACCCACGGCGATGGTGATCGGGATGCCCCAGACCCAGCCGGGCACGTCGATGCGGTCGAGGGGCCAGATGGTGACGAACACCGGTCCGACGAAGAGATCCTTGTTCGCGGGACCCCAGATGTGGGAGTCGTTCGAGAGCTGACGGTTGTCACCCAACATGAAGTACGAGTTGGCCGGGATCTTCACGGCCTTGAACGGCGGTGACGTCACGCCCGCCGGGAGGTACGGCTCGTTCAGGAGTTTGCCGTCGATGTAGATGCTGCCGTCGCGGCCTTCGATCGTCTCCCCCGGAAGCCCGACGATGCGTTTGACGAGATCGTCCATCGCGACGATGTGCGCGTTCGGTGGGGTCCGGAACACCGTGACGTCGCCGCGTGCGGGATCGCGGAAGTCGTAGGCGAGCTTGTTGACCAGCACCCGGTCGTTGGTTTCGAGGCGGGGCACCATCGATTCGGACGGGATGTAGAAGGTCTGGAACGCGAGTCCGCGCACCAGGAGCGCGAACAGCACCGCGACCAGGATGATCCCGCCCCACTCCAACAGATTGCGGAGTCGCCCGTCGTTCTCGGTCTCGGGGTGGGTCATGGTCGGGAACTCGGCTCCGACCGATCGGGCCGGGTCGCCCATGGGCAGCGTGGTGCTGGGAGGTCCGGTCGCGTGGGTGCCGGCGTCATCAGGGTTCACTGGCTGCATCCTCGCACGTCATCGTCCGGTCGTTCGTCATTCGGTTCCAGGAACTGGTGCAAGTTGCTCAGATTCGGCCGGGCTTGCTCAGGGGCTGCTCAGGCGCGGTAGCGGGCGAGCACGCGGTCGGCGGCGTCGACGCCAACCGTCTGCCACTCCGGTGGGTCGACGACGCGGGCTTCGGGGCCGACCTGGAGCAGGATGCGCTCGAGCCAGGCCCGTTCACTGACCGCGATCACGACCCGTTGGTAGCCGTCGGCCAAATCCTCGACCGCTTCGGACGGCGCGCTCTCGGCGACCCAACTCGCGTGTGGCGGGAGTTCGATCGTCACGCGCGGGTCGGTGGGTCGAGGGTGGTAGACGGCCGCACCGGATCGGGGTGCGACCGGGGTGAACGTGACGTCGGTCGGACGCACCGAGCGGATGCGGTCGACCCGGAACATGCGCGCATCGTCGCGCAAGACGCAGAAGGCGTCGGTGTACCACTCCCCCAGTGCGAAGAACGGCGGCCCGGGTTCGATGGTGCGCGTCGTCAGCTCGTCGCGGCCGCCGCTCCAGTACTCGATGTCGATCCGCACGCCGGCCGTGGCGGCGGCGCGTACTTCGGACAAGAACGGCGGTGTCGTGAACTCGACGGTGACGCCGCTGACCCCGAGCGCGTCCTCCAACTTCTCGATCGCGGTCGCGAGCGGGCCGGTCGGATCGGATCCGTCGACCGCGAGCAGCGCCCGCCCACCCGCGAGCAGCGAGAGGCCTTCGGCCGGGCTCAACTGCAACGGTCGGGTGAAGTACGGGGCCAGCCAGAGGTCGACGGTGTCGCCGTCGTAGGTGACGTTGATGTAGTCGCCCGGTGAGTACGGGGGGACGCCCACCATCATGATGAGTGCGAGGTCCGCTTCGAGTTGGTCGACGCTGACGCGGAACCGTTCGGCGACCTCGGTCTTGGCGACGTCGCGATGAGTCGCGAGCCACGGAATCATCGCGAGCACGCGTTCGAGTTGTGGTGGCGCATCGGTGCGGCTCATCGGCTCCACGCTTCCAACTCGCCGACGATGATCTCCCGGGCCGCGGCCGGTTCGACGATCTCGACGTGGTCGAGAAACCCGAGGACGAGGTTGACGAGGGCTCGGAGTTCGACGGCGCGGACCGTCACGGTCGTGGTGCCGTCATCGGCATGGTCGACGACGGCACCGGGGCCGACGGCCTGGGCGAATGCGGCCTCGAACCCCGGGTCGACCCGGATCACGACGTCGGTCGCCCGTCCCTCGCCGTAGTCCCACGGTCGATCTTCGAGGTAGGTGTCGGCGCGGAAGTCGCCGGGGACCGTGAAGGCGTTCGGCGAACCCGTGGTGATCTCGCCGTTGATGCGATCGGCCCGGTACACCCGCATGGCGTCGATGCCATGGTCGAGTCCGACGACGTACCAGTTGCCGAACTTCGAGGTCAGGCCCCACGGTTCGAACTCGCGGATGGTGTCCCGGTACCAGAACGAGACGACGCTGCGCCGTCGCGATGCTTCGAAGAGTGGCGCGAGGACATCGACGAAGGGCAGTTCCGCGATCGGCATCGACCCGGTTCCCTCGATGCCGCCGAGTTTCATGAGTGCGCCCTCGCCCGCCGAGTTCCCGAGTCCGATCGCGGTGACGGCGACGTGGAGGGCGGCGAGTTCGTCGTCGGAGAACTCGAGATTGGTGAGGTAGTACTCCTTCGGATCCACCCGGTATCGGGTGTCGCCGTCGCCCGCGCCGTTGAGGGGAACGCCCATCGCGCGGAGTGTTGCCTTGTCCCGTTCGAACGCTCGTCGCGCCGCCGAGGCGCCCGGCGGGTACCCGAGGGTGGGGTTGGTGACGATGTCGTCGCGAGTCAGGCCCGCACGGGACTCCAAGAGTGCGGCCAGGAGATTGAGGAGCCGCTCCCGGCGATCGGGCGCGTCGGCACCGCCGACATCGGCGCTCGCGCCCGGTTCAGATGCCTCGTCGTCCTCCGCCATGAAGGTTCGAGGCTAGGGCATCTCCGGTTCGAAACCGTTGACGCTCGCGGCGCCCGCGGCCGCGGCGCATTGGAACAGAACGGGGTCGGCGGCGGCCGGTCGGCCCATCGACGTGACGTGAAGGCCCGTGGCGTCCAGGAGTTCGAGAATGTCGGGAATGGCGACGGTGGTCACCGAGTGACGTTCGCCGACGCCCGCCTCGATGAGCTCGGTGCGGAGTTGGCGTTCCACCGCATCACCGATCTCGGGGATCGGAACTTCGACTCGGCTTTGGGTCGCGACGGTCAGGGTCGTGAGCGTGTGGTGGGAAATGCCCTGATGACGCCCGCGCCCGTCGGCGAACGAGGCCCGGAGGCATGCAATCGGACGACCACCGAGCCCGGTGGTGGCGTCGAGCACCCCACCGACCTCGATCCCGGTGAATCCGAGTCGCGTATTCGTGCCGACGATGCCGGGACCCATCGCCACGATGGCGACGTCCGCATGGGCGACGTTCCGGGCGATAGCCAGTGCCGAGTACACCGAGACCGCTTCGTAATCGCCGCCGAACGCATGGCCGGTGGTGATCGTCGTGTCGAGGAGGGAGCGGTCGCGCAACGCCGCAACGAGGTCGCTCAACGCCAGCGGCAACGCGGCGCCGTCGGTCATGACGTAGGCGATCCGGGCGGCCGGTCGGAGGTGGCGAATGGTCGCCGCCACCGCCGGGAGCTGACTGTGGAGCGCGGCGGCCACGACTGGCATGCCGTGGATCGTGTCCATCTCGGATTGCTCGTCGTCGAGGTGTTCCTCGGTGGAGCCGACGTCGGTCTGGAGGCTCGTGTACCGCGCCTTGAGGATGTGGCCGGGCCCCGGCACGATGTATTCGCTCCGGGCCAGGTTCCAGTGCACGAAGTGCCAGCCGCCGGTGCCGAGGCCGAGATCGACCGCGGTCGTGTTCACGACGACGGGATCTCCGGGCGCGACCGGACCGGTGAGTTCGTTGAGGACGTAGGCCTTCTCCGGACCGGCACCGAGATCGACCTCGACCCGCTGGAGGCCGCGCCGTTCACTGATGATGCGCAGCACGGACCCAGAACGAAATGCCGGCATGACGTGAAGCTACTGCCGCGGGCCGGTCGTCAGAGCGACGCGATCAGGCGCTCGACGCGGTCGTCCTGGAACTTGAACGGGTCCTTGCACAACACCGTGCGTTGCGCCTGGTCGTTGAGCTTGAGGTGGACCCAGTCGACGGTGTAGTCCCGTTTGCGTTCCTTGGCGCGGGTGATGAACGCGCCGCGGAGCTTGGCCCGCGTCGTCTGTGGTGGCTGATCCATCGCCAGTTCGATCTCGGCGTCGGTGACCATGCGGTCGACCTGCCCGCGCCGTTCGAGCAGGTAGTAGAGCGATCGGGATCGAGTCACGTCGTGGTAGGTGAGGTCGAGCAACGCCACCCGCGGATGGGTCAGCGGGAGGCTGTGTTTGTCCCGGTAGGCCTCGATGAGCTGGTGCTTGATGACCCAGTCGATTTCGCGGCTCAGCTTGAGCGGGTCGGATTCGAGGTGGGTCATGACGTGTTCCCACATCTCGAGCGCCCGCGTTTCGAGGGGGCTCAGCGTGCGCCGCTTCGCGAAGCGGAGCGCCCGGTTGAGGTACTCGGCCTGGATCTCCACGGCGGAGAGTTCCCGGCCGTTGGCGAGGCGGACCCGGCGGCGACAGGTGACGTCGTGGCTGATCTCGCGGATGGCCCGGATCGGGTTCTCCAGCGTGAGGTCACGCCATGGTCCGGAGTCTTCTTCGAGCATGCGGAGCATGATCGACATCGTCCCGACCTTGAGGAAGGTCGTGTACTCGCTCATGTTCGAGTCGCCGACGATGACGTGCAGGCGCCGAAATCGTTCCGCGTCGGCGTGCGGCTCGTCGCGGGTGTTGATGATCGGCCGCGACCTGGTGGTCGCGCTCGAGACGCCCTCCCAGATGTGCTCGGCCCGCTGGGCGATGCAGTACATCGCCCCCCTGGCAGTCTGGAGCACCTTGCCCGCGCCGGCGTACACCTGCCGGGAGACCAGGAACGGGATCAAGACGTCGGTGAACTTCGAGAAGTCGCCGTCGCGTTCGACGAGGTAGTTCTCGTGGCAGCCGTAGGAGTTGCCCGCGGAATCGGTGTTGTTCTTGAAGAGGAACACCTCGCCGCGGATGCCCTCTTCCCGGAGCCGGGCCTCCGCCGACTGGACGAGACTTTCGAGGATCCGCTCCCCCGCTTTGTCGTGCACGACCAGGTCATGGATCGAATCGCATTCGGGCGTGGCGTATTCGGGGTGGCTGCCGACATCCAGGTAGAGCCGAGCGCCGTTCTCGAGGAACACGTTGCTCGAACGGCCCCACGAGACCACTCGCCGGAACAGGTACCGCGCCACTTCGTCGGGACTGAGCCGGCGCTGCCCGCGCAGAGTGCACGTGACGCCGTATTCGTTCTCGATTCCGAAAATTCGCCGGTCCATCACGCGCTCCGGGGAGTGGCTCGCATCCTGATGAGGCTATCGGCGCTTCTGGCGGCGACTCGACCAGGTTCTTCGGCTCGCCGGAGACCCTTATCCGAGCAGGGCTTCGAGTTCGTCGCCCTTGATGTGACGGAAGGCGCGCTTCGGGCGTTCGCGATCGAGCAGTGCGACTTCGAGTTGCGTCGCGGTGAGGGTCTCCCCCTCCGACGCGAGCGACCGGGCGCCGAGCTGGACCGCGTCGGCAAGTGGCATCGAGTCGGTGAAGCCCTCGCCCACCACATCGGCGATGCGTTCGGCCTCGCCGCCGAGGACGGTGAATCGCTGCTCGTCCATGACGGTGCCGTCGTAGAGGATGTGGTACAGCTGATTCGGTTCCTCGGGCATCGCCCCCACTTGGGCCACGAGGATCTCCACCTCGTACGGCTTCATCTCGTGGGTGAAGACCTGACCGAGCGTCTGTGCGTAGGCGTTGGCCAGCGAGCTCGCGGTGACGTCCTCCGGGGAGTACTGGTAGCCCTTGAGGTCGGCGAGCCGAATGCCACCGATCTTCAGGCTCTGGAACTCGTTGTACTTGCCGACGCCCGCGAACGCGATGCGGTCGTAGATCTCACTCACCTTGTAGAGCGTGCGGCTCGGGTTCTCGGCGACGATGACCACGCCCGCGGCGCACTCCAT
>JAENVU010000185.1 GCA_016650415.1 Acidimicrobiia bacterium | reverse complement strand
TCACGCCACCGCTCACGACCTCGCTCGCGGACCTCGAAACCGGCCTCGCCGCGATCGACGAAGCGCTCGACGTCGCCGACGGCTACGCGGCCTGACGATCCCCACCTAGTCTCGGGACCACATGACCGCGCTCGAGCCTGGCTCGCCTTCAGGCTCGATCCTCGACCGCCCGATCCGTTTGTTCGCGCTGGTCGGCGGCGCCACGCTGCTGACCTCGATCAACTTCTCGTTGATGTTCATCGCGTACGGTCACATCGCGGAGACCTTCCACGCCGACGCGACGACGGTCTCGTGGGCGCTCACCGGGTTCTCGATCACTGCCGCCGCCCTCTTGGTACCGGCCGGATGGATGGCGGATCGCTTCGGCCGGGAGCGCGTCTTCATCGGCGGCATCGTGGCGTTCACCATTGGATCAGGCATCGTTGCCTGGTCGCCTTCGGTCGGCGTGCTGCTCGTCGGTCGGGTCGTCCAGGCCGTCGGTCTGGTCGCCGAGTCGAGTGCCGCACTCCCGATCCTGCTGGACGCGTTCCCCCTCTCCCAGCGCGCCACGGTCGTCGGTGGCCTCGGTGCCACCGGGGGAGTCGCCGCGGCGTTCGGCCCGGTCATCGGGGGTGCGCTGGTCGACACGATCGGGTGGCGCGGCACGTTCGCGCTCAACGTTCCCATCGGGATACTGCTGCTGCTGTTGGTGCTCTGGCGGCTCCCGATGCGGCCCCCGCACGCCGTCTCCACTCCACCCGACATGATCGGCGTCGCGGCCCTCGCGATGGGCATGGGGGCGATCGTCCTCGCGATCACCGAAGTCCACGACTGGGGACTGGCCGACGCCCGCACCATCGGAGCCGTCGTCGCCGGGGTGGTGTTGCTGGTGACCGTCGTGCTGCGCTCACGCCACCACCCCGATCCTGTGCTGTATCTCCCGCTCTTCCGCGACGCGTCGTACCGGAGGGGAGTGATCCTCAACCTGCTCATCGCCGGATCCTTCGCCGGCACGTTCTTCGCGTTCATTCGTCTCCTCACCGACGGGTGGGGACTGACGACCTTCGAAGCGGGTGTCGCCGTCGCGGTGGTACCGCTGATCGGGGGACCGCTGTCGTTCGTGGCCGGCCGAATCGCCGACCGGAACGGGCCGCGACGGGTCATCATCCCCGGATCGATCATCATCGCGATTGCGGGCCTGCTGTTCTCGCTCAACGTCACCGAGCATCGCAACGTCCTCGGCCTCTGGTTGCCGGTCGGCATCATCTACGGCATCGGTGTCGGCTTCGCCCATGCCGCGTGCAACGGTGCGGCCTTGCGCACCGTGGTCACGGAACGGCTCGGGATCGGCGGGGCGATGTCGCGGATGGGTATGGACTTCGGCGGGATCGTGTCGGTGGCGGTTGCGGTCGCCCTCGTGACCACCGCCGCGGATCCCATCGCCGGGATCCGGGTCGTGACCATGCTGGTCAGCGGGGTCTGCCTCTTCGGCGCCCTGCTGGCGACCCGCCTCGACGCACCCGCGCGCCGCGCTACAGCCAGTCGCGACGCTTGAACGTCGAATAGAGGAACGCCGACAAGCCGAGCATGAGCCCGGTCGAGATCCAGACCCCCCAATGCCGGGCGAATCCGGGATACGGGACGTTCATCCCGTAGTAGCCGGTGATGAGGGTCGGCACCGCGATGATGGCCGCCCAACTCGTCACCTTCTTCATGATCTGGTTCTGCCGGAAATCGCGCAGGCTCAGATTCGTCTCGACGATGGTGCTGACCAGATCTCGCAACGCGTCGGTGGATTCGGTCACGCGCAGGATGTGGTCGTACACGTCCTGGAAATACGGGTACATCGATTCGCCGACGGTGTCGTGTTCCCGACGCATCAGGCTGCTGATGGCTTCGCGCATGGGCACGACGAGCCGGTGGAACTTCACCAGGGCGCGGCGCATGTGGAACCACTCGCGCTGCGAGTTCGGTTCGAGCGGCTCGTCCGCGAAGAGGCCTTCGCTGACGGTGTCGTAGTAGTCGTCGAAGGTCTGGACGGAGTCGAAGTAGCCGTCGACCACGTGATCGAGCAATCCGTAGAGGAGCGCGCCGACGCCGTTCTCGAGGAGATGGGGGGCGCGGTCCCAGCGATCGCATACGGGCGCCATGTCGAAGCGATCGTTCTTCCGTACCGTGATCAACCATTGCGGGCCGATGAACGCGTCGACTTCCGTGGTCACCAACTCCCCACCGGCCACATCGACGCTCACTGCATGACAGGACAGGAAGAGGTGCGTGTCGTAATAGTCGAGCTTTGGTCGTTGGTGTTCGCCCAGCGCGTCCTCCACCGCGAGTTCGTGGAGGCCGAGTTCCTCCCCGAGCGCCTCGAACTCGCGAGCTTCGGGTCGACAGAGGTCGACCCAGACCACCGTGCCCGGTACGGACAACTGCTCCGAAACCTGCGCCACCGTGAAATCCGACGCGACCACGACACCGTCGCGCCAGGCTCGCGTGGTTGCCTGGGTCATGGGTTGCCTCCCGAGATCAATTCGACGGCCTGCTGCAGGAGCCCGACCGTCATCGCGTGCAACGTGTCACCGACCTCGACCGGCGCGAGCCCCGCACCGGCTCGGGCGTGAGTGCCCTCAAGGATCAGGCCGAGCCGGTAACACGCGAGTACTCGGAACCAGGTCAGATCGGAAAGATCGCGATCCGTTCGTGCCCCGTAGTACTCGATGATGTCGTCCAGGCCGGGCAGGCCGGGAGCGTCAAGGCCGATGAGCGCGCCGACGTCGGCGCGAACGGGCCACGTCGCCAGCAGGTGGCCCAGATCGAGCAGCGGGTCGCCGATGGTCGCGAGTTCCCAATCGACGATGGCCGCGAGCGCGCCGGAGTCCCGCCGGATCAACACATTCGCGAAGTGGAAGTCGCCATGGATCAGACCCGCCCGAACCTCTCGGGGTCGGTGCGCATCGAGCCACGTGCCGACGGCGTCCACGCCCGGGATGTCGGGTCCGGCATATCCGTCGAGTTCCGAGTAGCCGTCCAGTTGGGCGCGCCAACGGCCGACCTGGCGCTCCGCCCAACCCTCGAATCGACCGAGGTCGGCGATACCACGCGCCGCCGGATCGATGGTCGTGAGCGCCAGGAGTCCGTCGGCCATCCCGAACCCCATCGCCCGCTGCACGGCGGGATCCGACGCATGCGGCTCCGGCAGACCCAAGGTCGCGTTGAAGCCGTCGATCGGCTCCATCAGATAGAACGCGGCACCGAGCACCTCGGCGTCGGGACACGCCGCGATCAGCGCCGGATGGGGAACGTCGCTGCCGGCCAGCGCGGCGAGTATCCGCGCCTCGCGTCGCATGGTTTCGTCACTGTTCTTCCGCTTGTGCGGTGGCGGGCGACGGAACACGAACTCCCGATCGCCTCGGGTGAACCGCAACAAGACGTTCTGGGTCCCGCCGGTGATCGCGGTGACCTCACCGAGCGGACCCGATTCGAGGCCCTGGGCGTCCATCCATTCGATCAGCCGACTCAGGTCGACAAGTTCGCCGGTGGTCATGCGCGCCTACTCGAGTGCGCCGAAGGACACGCCGGTGAGTTCCGCCGATACCGCCCAGAGCCGCGCCGCGGCCACTGGGTCGTGTGCTCGCTTCGTGGATCCGACCCGCTTGGGATACCCCCGCTGTTGCCACAAACCGTCCGGCCCGTAGTACTCGCCACCCTTGACCGCGGGATCGGTCGCGGCCCGGAGCGTCGGGAGGGCACCCATCGCGGCCGGTTGCATCACGAAGTTGATCACGGGCCGGATCTTGTCGCCCACGGTGTTCACGATGCCACCCGGATTCTCATGGCCCAGATTGGTTCGGGATCCGCCGGGATGTGCCGCGACTGCGATCGCGGACGCGCGCTTCGCCGCGAGCCTGCGCTGCAACTCGAAGGTGAAGAGCAGGTTGGCGAGTTTGCTCTGGAAGTACGCCACCCACGGCCCGTAATGCTGTTCGAGTTGGAGATCGTCGAAGTGGATCGTGCCCGGCCGATGCCCTTGACTGCTGATCGCGACCACTCGTGCGGCGGGAGTGGCCAGGATCCGGTCGAGCAGGTGCCCGGTCAACGCGAACGCGGCGAGATGGTTGACCCCGAGTTGCATCTCGAACCCCTGCACCGTGCGTTGGTGAGGGAGCGCCATCAGACCCGCGTTGTTCACGAGCACGTCGAGGCGGTCGTGACCCGCGCGGAACTGCTCGGCCGCGGCGGCCACCGAGTCCAGATCGGCCAGATCCACCGGCAAGACCTCGAGTGACGCAGTGGGTGCAACCTCGACGATTGCGGCCATCGCCGCGTCGGCC
>JAENVU010000184.1 GCA_016650415.1 Acidimicrobiia bacterium | reverse complement strand
TGTCGGCTATGACCGGATCACTCGTCGCCCGAACGCGCGTCGTCGACGACGGCGGTGACCTCATCGGTCGACTCGGTCCCGATGGGTTCGCCTGGATCCGTGATGGCATCGGTTTCGTGACCGGGGGCGTGACCGCGCGAGTCGATCCCGACCACATCGAGGATGCCCTCGCCCAGATCACAGTTCGTGATGAGGTGTCCGACCGGGGCACCGGCGCCATCGCCGTCGGCCACCTTCCGTTCGATGCCGCGACTCCCGCGTCCATGATCATCCCGGCCTGGGTCGAGGGTCGTCGGGCCGATGGCAGCGCCTGGCGGACCGAGATCGGGACCGACGCGACGACCCGCGCGACTACTCCCGTCGCGGTTGGTACCAGCTCATTGGGGACCGGCGCGCTGGGTCACCTCGTCATCCGTGAACTCATGGACCGCGCCCGTTGGGATCAGGCGGTGGCCGCCGCGCTCGCGGCGATCGAGGACGGCACCCTCGTCAAGGTGGTCCTGGCTCGCGCCATCCGGGTCGAAGCCGACCAACCCATCGAGCCCGCGTGGGTGCTTCGCCGGCTCGCGACCCGAGAACCCGATCGCTTCCTATACGCCCACGACGGGTTCGTCGGCGCGTCTCCCGAACTGCTCATCCGCCGCACCGGCAACGCCGTGACCGCCCGACCACTTGCCGGGACCGAGCCCGTCGCACCCGACCGTGCACCGGCCGAACGGCTGACCCAGTCCACGAAACAACAGCACGAGCATCGCGTCGTCATCGCCGCGATCACCGAGGTGCTCGGCGAGCACTGTCAGGACGTCGTCGCCGGGAACCCGGAGGTCACCGAGCTCCCGGACGTGGCCCATCTCGTCACCAACGTGTCTGCGACCGCGGGACCGGAGACGCCGAGCGCCCTGGGTCTCGCGCGGGCGCTCCACCCCACCCCGGCGGTCGGTGGCGTTCCCCGCGGCGTCGCACTCGACCTGATCCGCCGCTTCGAGACCGTGCCCCGGGGCAAATACGCGGGCCCGGTCGGATGGGTGGATCAGCGGGGCGACGGCGAGTTCGCGGTCGCGCTCCGCGGGGCGCAGCTCGATGGTGCCACCGCGATCGTGCACGCCGGCGCCGGCATCGTGGCCGGCAGTGTCGTCGAGAGCGAGTGGGCCGAGACCACCGCGAAACTCGAACCGATCCTCCACGCCCTCACGACGCGCTGATCGCCTCGGCCACCGCGGCCCACACCTCGGCGTGATGCTCCACGTTGCGCGCCCGATCCGTCCGCACGATGACCACCGAGGGTTCGTGCCCGGCGATGGCCGCCGTCACCGCGCCCGCAACGCTTTCCGGCGCGTCGACGACCGTGGTCGCGAATCCGTGGGCACGCGCCAGCGCGGCGAGATCGACATCAGGTGGAGTGCCGAAGAGTTCCTCGAACCCGTCGGGGCCCTCGGCTTGGGGGAGGAACGAGAAGATCCCACCGCCGTTGTTGTCGACCACGACGATCACGAGGTTCGGCGCCGACGACACAGCCGCGAGGCGTCCGCCACCGTCGTGCAGAAAGCTGAGGTCGCCACAGAACGCGACCACGGGACGCGCTCGGCCGCACGCCACCCCCACCGCGGTCGCCACGAACCCGTCGATGCCGTTGACTCCCCGATTCGCGAACACGGTGATGTCCTCACGCGGCGAGCCGAACCACTCGACGTCACGGACCGGCATGCTCGACGCCACCACGAGCGACGCCCCGAAGGGCAGCGTGCGCACGACGTCGCGGGCGGCGCGGGGTTCGGAACACTCCGGCCAGGTGTCGAGGGTCGCGTCGACCGCGGCGGTGGCCGCGGCGTTCGCCTGCTCCCAACTCGTCCGCCACGCCGGATCCGGACGTCCCCGCATCTCGGCCCGGTCGGCCAACTCGCCGAGGAGCCATCCGGGATCGGCCGCAACGACCGTCGAGGCGGCGTACACCGGCTCACTCCAGCGGGCGTCGGGATCGAGCAAGAGCGTCTCCGTCCGGGCTCCTTCGAGCCCGCGAATCACCGTGGTGCTCGTGATGGGGGCACCGATGCGCAGGGCCAGATCAGGCGTATGGCCGGCCAGGAACCGCGGGTCCCGCATCAGCGCCTCGACGCGCGGGACCGCCCCCGACACCGGGCCCAGCCCCGACACGAGGTCCGCAACGATCGGCCAGCCCGTGGCGGCGGCGAACCGCTCCACGACCGATGGGGCAACGCCGTGTCCCCCGCCGGCGATCAGGAGCCCGCGGGGTCGGCCGGCGATCCGATCGGCGAGCGCATCCACCGCGTCCGGCGACAACCGGCGGGTGTCTCGCGTCGGTCCGTCGACCCAGGGTGCGCTGCCATCGCGACCGGCCGGAACGGGCCCGGTGCCGTCCGCCGGCACCAGTGGTTCGGCAAACGCGAGATTCAGGTGCACGGGCCCGGGCCGGACTCCCGTCGCCTCCAGGACCGACCGCGCGCCCAGCGTCCGCCAGGTGTCGCCGGAATCGGGATCGTGACTGGGGACGGGAACGTCGACGAACCAGCGAGCCGCGGGACCGAACAGGTTGCGTTGATCGATCGTCTGCGGCGCGCCGGTACCTCGCAGCACGGGGGGACGATCGGCGGTGCACACGATGAGGGGCACGAATCCGTGATGGGCCTCGAGGACCGCCGGATGCAGGTTTGCGGCCGCAGTCCCCGACGTCGTCACGACCACCGCCGGCCGACCCGTCGCCCGCCCCAGACCGACCGCCACGAACGCGGCGGCCCGTTCGTCGAGCACGATGTGGCGGGCCAGGCGGCCATCGGCCGCGACGGCGTACACCAGTGGAGCCGAGCGCGAGCCGGGCGAGATCACGACATCCGTCACCCCACCGCGCACCCACTCGTCGACGAGGGTGCGCGTGAAGGCAGAGTTCAGCTCTCGGGTCATGCCACCATTCCTCGATGCGGCTCGCCTTCGTCCCCGGTTTCTCGCAGCCCGCGAGCACCTGGGACCGGGTGATCGCCGCACTGCCCGAGAAGGCCCGGCGCGACGCGAGAGCGGTGGACGTCCCCGACGGTCTCGACTTCGTCGCCACTGCATCCGCAATCGGTGCGTCCTCGGGACCCGCGTGCTACATCGGCTACTCGATGGGCGGGCGCCTCGCACTGCGCCTCGCCATCGACCGCCCCGACCTCGTCACGCGCCTCGTCCTGGTGAGCACCGGGCTCGGCATCCTCGACCCCGCCCAGCGGGAGGCACGGATCGCACTCGACCGCGAGCGCGCGGCCACGATTCACGCGCTCGGCGTACCCGGGTTCCTCGATCAGTGGCTGGCGCAGCCCTTGTTCTCCACGCTGTCCCGGGAGGACGCCATGATCGACGAGCGCGCCGCGACGATGACGGCTGCGCAGCTGGCGAATCAGATGGTCGCGCTGGGTCAGGGAGCAATGGCACCCCTGCACGATCGGCTGGCGTCGATCACCGTGCCGACGACCGTGGTCGTGGGGACCGCCGATGCGCGCTACACCGCGATCGGCAACGAGATCGCCACGCAGATCCCCGATGCCGCGCTGGTCAGTCTCGATGGCGGTCACGCGTTGCCGCTCGAATGCCCCGCCGCGCTGGCCGCGGTGATCGGCGCGATTCACGACGCGATTCACGACGCGACCGCGTAGCGGCGAAGGAGCGCCGGCGTCGGCACCGGCGGGAAGTGATCGTCGATCGAGAGTGCACCCGCGATCGGCACCAGCGGCCGATCGGTGACATCGCCGGCGATCGCATCCAGGGTGGCGAGCCCGCACGCGTAGGGCAGTTCGGGCAGGGCCGCCGCGAGCGCCAGACCGGCGGCGAGCCCGATCGACGTCTCGAACATCGAGGTCACGACGGCGGGCACCGCGGCCGCGGCGGCAATCGCGAGGGCGGCCCGCACGCCCCCGGCCGGTTGCACCTTCAACACGATGAGGTCGGCGGCGCCCGTCGCGCCGAGCCGCCGGGCATCGGCCACCGTGCGAACGCACTCGTCCGCGGCCACCGGCATCGGCACCCGTCGACGTACTGCGCCCAAATCGTCGAGGTCGGCCACGGGTTGTTCGGCGAACTCGAGATCGGAATCGGCCATCGCCGTGAGGGTGGCCACCGCGGTGTCGATGTCCCACGCCCCGTTGGCATCCACGCGGATCCGCGCGTCGCGCCCGATGTGGTCCCGCAACTCGGCGACCCGCCGCACGTCGCCGGCCGGATCGCCGCGACCCACCTTGAGCTTGACGGTCGGAGGTGTCCCCCAATCGGCGAGCGTCGACGCGGATGGCAGCGGCCCCGTCGCCGGCACCAACCCGTTCACCGGCACGGTCGTGCGCACGAACGGCGGCCATCCCTCGGCCGCCGCTTCGGTCGCCGCCGCCATCGCCCGCTCGGGATCACACGGATACCCCGGGAGCGGCGAGTACTCGCCCCACCCCATCGGACCTTCGAGCAGCACCACCGCGCGCGCTCCGATGCGGAGCCGGTACTCGGCGATCATCCGAAGCCGAGTCCGATGGCCGTGAGCAGCGCGACCACGATCGTGAACCGGACCGTCCCGACGAGCGCGGCCACCAACGACGGCGGATCGCTGCGTCGCACCACCAGCCGAATCGGCCCGAGGGCGAAGACGACCGCGACGAGACCGACCGCGGCCGATGGGGTGCCGATCGCGATCGCGATCACCGACACGAGTGACCCGACGAGGCAACCCACGAAGAGGCGCGTAGCGAACGGTCGACCGAAACGAACCGCGAGGGTGCGCTTCCCCGCCACCGTGTCGGTCTCGACATCACGAATGTTGTTGACGAGGAGCACAGCACAGGCCGGCAGACCCACCACCAGCGAACCCCACCACGCCGCCGCGGGCACCGTCGCGTCCTGCACGTACGCGGAACCTGCACACGCGGCGAAACCGAAGAACGCGAGGACGGCGACCTCGCCCCAACCGGCATAGCCGTACGGTCGACGGCCGCCGGTGTAGCCCCATGCGGCGGCGATCGACGCCACACCGAGCAGGAGCAGGCGGAGGTCGACGATCACCGAGAGCACCAGACCGAATCCCGCTCCCAGTCCGAGCGCGATGATCGCCGCCCGCTTGACCGCGGCCGGTGTTGCCGTCCCGGTCGCCGTCAAGCGCATCGGACCGCGGCGATCGGCATCGGTACCGCGAATCCCGTCCGCGTAGTCGTTCGCGTAGTTGACGCCGACCTGGAGCGCGATCGCGACCAGGAGTGCAAGCAGTGCCCGAGCCGGTCGGAGATCCGATTCGGTGGTCGCCGCGGCCGTACCCAAGACGACGGGTGCGATTGCCAGGCCGAGCGTGCGCGGCCGCGCGCCGGCGACCCATTCCGCCGCAGTCGTCACGCCGGACCGGTCACGGGCGCTTCGGGTACTGATCGAAGTCGGGCGGGCGCCGTTCGAGATAGGCGCGCTTGCCCTCTTGGGCTTCTTCCGACATGTAGTACAGGAGGGTCGCGTCGCCCGCGAGTTGTTGGATCCCCGCGAGGCCGTCGTCGGCGGCGTTCATCGACGCCTTGATCATCCGCAGCGCGAGCGGGCTCATGCCGAGCATCTCCCGACACCACGCCACCGTCTCGACCTCGAGGTCCGCCAGCGGCACCACCGTGTTCACGAGTCCCATGTCGAGGGCGGCCGCGGCGTCGTACTGACGGCAGAGCATCCAGATCTCGCGGGCCTTCTTCTGGCCGACGGACCGCGCGAGCAGTCCCGAGCCGTACCCCCCGTCGAACGACCCGACCTTCGGACCGGTCTGACCGAAGCGGGCGTTGTCGGCCGCGATCGTCAGGTCACAGACCACGTGCAACACGTGACCGCCGCCGATCGCGTACCCCGCGACCATCGCGACGACCGGCTTCGGCAACCGTCGGATCTGGATCTGGAGATCGAGCACGTTGAGCCGCCCGATCCCATCGGCGCCGACGTACCCGTCGTCACCGCGAACCCGCTGGTCGCCCCCGGAGCAGAACGCGTCCGGCCCCTCACCCGTGAGGATGATGACGCCCACCGTCGGGTCGTCCCGGGCCATCTCGAAGGCATCGCGCAGCTCGAACAACGTCTGCGGCCGGAACGCGTTGCGGACCTCGGGCCGACAGATCGTGAGCTTGGCAATGCCGTCGGACACCTCGTACCGGATGTCCGAAAACGAATTTTCGGTCGGCTTCCACTCGGCGCCCGGACGGATGGGGTTCGATGTCACGCTTCCTCCAACTCTGGGAGTGATCACTCCTATCGTTACGCTACCGAGGAATGACCGGGCCGAACGACTCGCAGCTCCACGCGATCGCACTCCCCGGCCCGGCCGCCGCCGACGCGGTACGCCGGGTATGGGACGCCGGCTATTCGGTGGCAGTCCTCGATCCGAACCCCGCAACACTGAGGGATCGGCTCGCCGCGCTGGCACCGACTCACGTGGTCGATCGCGACGGGACCCGTCCCTACCCTGCGGGTCGCGGCGTTGCCGCCGAGGTGGGCGCAGTGGTGGCGACCTCGGGCACCACCGGCGCACCGCGATTCGTGCAACTCACGACCGCGGGACTGCGCGCGTCGGCCGCCGCGGTGCACGACGCGATCGGGCTCGAACCATCGGATCGATGGTTGGCCTGTCTGCCGCTCCACGCGGTCGCGGGCCTCGCGATCGTGGCCCGCGGGCACTTCGACGGCGTACCGGTCGAGACGCACGCTCGTTTCGATCGCGACGCGGTGCTCGAGGCCGCGGGTCGATGTTCGCTGGTGTCGTTCGTCCCGACGACCCTCACCCGCGTGCTCGATGCCGACCCACTCGGAGTCGCGCGGTTCCGGCGCGTGCTCCTCGGTGGCGGCCCCATCCCGGCGGCAGTGCTCGCTCGGGCCGCGGCGGCCGGCATCGCCGTCTCGACGACGTACGGGCTCACCGAGACCGGCGGCGGGTGTGTGCACGACGGTCATCCCCTCGCGGGCGCGGAGATCGTGCTCGACCCCGAGACCGCGGAGATTCTCGTGCGGGGACCGATGGTGATGGCGGGCTACCGCGACCCGGAGGCAACGTCGGCGGGTATCGGTCCCGACGGCTGGCTCCGCACCGGCGACATCGGACGGTGGGCCGCCGACGGGCGACTCGAGGTCATCGACCGGATCAAGGACCTCATCATCAGCGGTGGCGTGAACGTCAGCCCGGTGAGGATCGAGGCGGCGTTGCGCGACTCCGCAGGAATCGCCGACCTCGTCGTGGTCGGTCTCGCCGATCCGGAATGGGGTGAGCGGGTCACGGCGTTCGTCGTCCCCGCCGACCCCGCGACGCCACCGACGCTGGGGGCGCTGCGCACCGCCGGCGCGGCCGCCGGACTCACACCCGCCGAACTCCCCCGCGACGTGCGCACCATCGAGGAAGTGCCGCGGACTCCCGGTGGCAAACCGCTCCGCCGAGTGCTGCGGGACCGAACCGCCTAGTTCCCCGTGAAGTTCGGTGGACGCTTCTCGGCGAACGCGGCCAGACCTTCCTGCAGGTCCTCACTCAGGAACGCCCGCCGTTCCCACTCGCCGATCTCGGCCAACGCGGCTTCGCCGAGCGCGCCCGCCGCTTTCACCAGGTTCACGGCCCGCTTGTGGCCCTGCACGGTGATCGGAGCCAGCGCGGCGATCTGGGACGCGAACGCGAGTGCGTCGGTACGAGTGTCGTCCACGCCCCGGGTGACCAGACCGAGCCGGTTCGCTTCGTCGCGATCGACGTAGCGGCTCGTCACGAGCAGGTCCGACGCGTTGGTCGGGCCCACGAGCTGCACCAGCCGGGTCACGTTCTTCGGGCTGAGCACGACACCGAGCTTCGACCCGGGGACACCGAACACGGCGCCGGGGCCCGCCACTCGGTAGTCGCACGCGACCGCGAGCTGGGTGCCCGCGCCGATCGCGGGGCCGTGCACCGCGGCGATCACGGGCGCCGGGTGATGTTGGATCTCCTCGCAGAGCAGTTCGAACGCGGGCCGGAACGAGTCCTCCCCGCCGTGGGCCAACCCGCTGTGGTCGGCGGTGCGGCGCACGATGTCGGCGCCCGCACAGAACGCGGATCCCTCCCCCGCGATGACGATGGCCCGCAGCTGATGGTTCGCTTCGAGATGGCCGCGCAGGTCATCGCACAACTCGGCATTGAGCGCGTTGCGCCGCTCCGGCCGGTCCAGGATCGCCAGCCCCACGTGCTCGGCCGGCTCACTCCAACGGATCACGACTCGTCGATGAGCGCGATGAGATCGCCTTCCTGCACGACCTGCTCGGGCGCGACGTGCAGCTCGCGTACGACGCCCGGCACCTCGGTGATCACGGGGATCTCCATTTTCATGGATTCGAGGATGCAGATCTCGTCGCCCTCGGCGACCATCTGCCCTTCTTCGACCACGACTTGCCAGACGTTCGCGGTGATCTCCGCGCGGATTTCAGCCATGACCGCGCACCCTAATCGTTGATCGGAAAACGGAGTGGCGTCCCGCCATCAGACCGGCAGGACACCGTGCTTGCGCCAGGGGCGGTCGATCTGCTTGTCGCGCGACACGTGCAGGCCCTTCCAGATCGCGTGGCGGGTCTCGGCCGGATCGATGACGTCGTCGAGCTGCGCATGACCCGCGGCGATGTACGGATCGATGTTGGCGCGGATCTCTTCGGCGAGTTCGAGCCGTTTCGCGGCCCGCTCCTCCTCCGGGACGGCTTCGAGTGTCTTCCGGTGGATGATGTTGACCGCGCCGTCGGGACCCATCACCGCGATCTCGGCGGTGGGCCACGACACGATGTAGTCGGCTTCGTACGCGAGCCCGTTCATCACGAAGTACCCCGCGCCGTAGCTCTTGCGGAGGATGACGCTGATCTTCGGGACGGTCGCCTCGCTCACCGCGAACAGCATCTTGGCCCCGTGCCGAATGATCCCCTGCTTCTCCACCGCGGAGCCGACGATGAACCCGGGAACATCGTGGAGGAAGACCAGCGGGATACCGAACGCGTCACACAGCCACACGAACCGTGCCGCCTTGTCGGCCGCGTTCACGTCGAGCGCGCCGCCGAGCACCATCGGTTGATTGGCCACGATGCCGATCGGCTCGCCGCCGACGCGAGCCAAGCCGGTGACGACGTTCTTCGCCCACTCCGGCTTCATCGGGAAGAAGTCACCGTCGTCGACGATCGCGGTGATCACCTTCCGCACGTCGTACGCGCGGCGGGGCGCCGTGGGCACGATGTCGTAGATCTCGTCTGCTCGGCGGTCGACCGGATCGTTGCACTCGCGCACCGGCGGGCGCTCCTGGTTGTGCTGCGGGAAGAACGAGAGGTACTCGCGCACGATGCGGAGACACTCTTCGTCGTCGCCCACCTCGAGGTCCGCGACGCCACTGATCTTGGTGTGAACGCCGGAGCCGCCCATCTCCTCCTCGGTCACGTCCTCACCCACCGCGGCCTTCACCAGATGCCGCCCGCCCAACGCCATCGACGAGGTGCCCTTGACCATGGGGACGAAGTCGGCCAGAGCCGGGATGTACGCGGTACCGGCGGCACAGTGGCCCAGCATCGCCGCCACCATCGGCACGACGCCGCTCATCGCGACCTGCTCGCGGAACAGGTCGCCCGCGCCCGCGAAGCTCGACCCACTCGTCGACTGGATGCGCGCGCCGGCGGAGTCGAGCAACCACACCATCGGGATGCGCTGCTTGATCGCGTGGTGGCGCATCCGACGGATCTTGTTCTCACCGACGGCACCCATCGATCCCGCCATCACGGAGAAGTCGTACGCGGCGACCGCCACTTGCCGGCCGTCGATCTCACCGACGCCGGTGACCGCACCGTCGGCCGCGAGGTACCGGTCGCCGAGGCCCGGATCCATGTGGTCGGCGAGCATCCCGTATTCGACCCAGGTGCCCGGGTCGAGCAGGAGCTCGAGCCGCTCGCGCACGGTGAGCTTCCCGAGCGAACGCTGGCGTTCGACGAACTGCTCGCCGCCCATCCCGAGTGCGCGCTCGCGCCGTTGGGCAAGGTCTGCAACAAGCGGGCCCCACTCGTGCTTCGCCGCCTCGCGCTTCGCCGGTTTCTCGGTCACCGTTGCTCCTTCATCGCCGACCCGGTTGATGGCGGCCGACCCTACGCCGGACCGTCGACAGCGCGCGCCCGTCGAACCTAGGGTCGCGCTGACTTCGACATCACGGGGGCAACGAATCAATGGACGAAACCATCAAGCCCGGCCCGGTGAAGAACGTCATCGGCGGACGCCACGGCAGCCCCTCAGTGACGGTGGCGCTCCCCTTCTCGAAGGTCGCGAACGTCGATTCCGAACTCCGAGGTTTCGTCGAGGAACTTGCCGGCATCGTGGCCCAACTCGCAACCGCGACCACCGACGCCGAACGACGCACGGTCGGCACGGCGGCGCAGAATCTCATCGAACGGCTCGCGCCCCCCGACTGAATCCGCGCTCCCCGCCTACCGCCCCTTCCAGACCGGGTCCCGCTTCTCGGCGAATGCGGCAACCCCTTCGGCGGCGTCCTCGGTCTGGGTGTGCACGGTCAACATTCCCTGCAGGTAGTCGAGTGCCGGATCCGCATCCATCTCCAACACCCGGTAGAACGCGTCGCGTCCCCAGCGCAGCACCAGTGCCGACTTCGCCGCGAGCGCCGACGCGAACTCGTCGACCGCGGCATCCAGATCGTCGACCGGCACGACGCGGCTGACGAACCCGAGCCGCTGGGCTTCCTCGGCACCGACCCGCCGACCCGTCATCTGCAGCTCGAGCGCCGTCTTCGGAGGCATCGAGCGCAGCATCGGGACCGTGATCATGTACGGCCACAGCCCGACGTTGACCTCCGGCGTGCCGAACTGCGCGTCGTCGGCCGCGATCACGATGTCGCAGGCCAGCGCGAGTCCGAAACCTCCCGCGAGTGCGAACCCACGCACCCGGGCGATGGTCGGTTTGCCGAGATCCCACATCTCGCGGAACAGATCCGCGAGCAATCCACGCCCTTCGTGGGCGCCGACCGCGCCGGCATTGTCGGCGATGCCACCGAGGTCCGCGCCCGCACAGAAGGCCTTCTCACCGGCACCCGAGAGAACGACGACCCGCACCGACGAGTCCGCCTTCGCCGCCGCCATGGCATCCCGCAATCCCTGCATGACGCCGTAGGACATCGAGTTTCGCCGTTCGGGCCGGTTGATCGTGACCCGCGCGATCCCGTCGGCAACGTCGTAGAGCACTTCCTTGTCAACCATGCGGCGGAGCCTACGTCGGGCCGTTGACTACCGTGCTGAGGTGCTCGTCTACGTCGTCGCGATGGTTGTCGCAATCGCGGTCGTCCCGCTCACCGACGGTTCGTTCGAACGGCTGACCGAGGTCAAGTACCACCGCGCCTGGCTCCTCGCCGCCGGACTCGGCCTGCAGGTCGCCCTCGCGGTCATCGACCTGCCGAAGGCCCGCCTCGACGACGTCGGCGCCGGGTTCCTCGTCCTCTCCTACGTTGCGCTGTTGGGATTCTGCGCAGCCAACATTCGCACGCGCGGCATCATCGTCATCGGCATCGGCATCGGATTGAACGCGCTCGTGATCGCGCTCAATCTCGGTATGCCATATCAGGTCGTGCCGGGGATCCCTCGCGAGACCACGATCAAACATCGCCCCGAACGCACCACCGACATCCTGCCGTTCCTGTCCGATCGGTTCGCCTTCGGATCACCGATCAGCAGCGCGATTTCGATCGGCGATCTCGTGTTGTTCGCCGGCATCGTCGAGTTCGCGTACGCCAACAGCCGCCGCGCTCGTCGGCGCATTCCGATCCGCACTCGCTATGTCGAACTTCCCGCGATCGAAGCCGAGGACGTCGTCGATATTCGCGAGCCCGAACCTCAGACCGAGGGCGCCGATGCGACAATCCGGTCGAGCGCGTCGATGACGCGGGAGTCGTACACAAATCCCGGGCCGGAATAGAGCGCGTCCATCGCTTCGGACGCCTCCATGTCCCGCGACACGAGATCGTCGAACGCGCTGACCGCCCGCAGAATCTGACTGCCGACTCGGGCGTCATCGGTCGCCAACAGGTCACCCGCGGCCGCGAGGTCGGTCTGACGCAGGATCTCGGCGCCCTGGTCCGACACCTCGGACGGTTCGATCGGCCGTTCACGCGCCTCCGGCGCGTCCAGGCACAAGTGGCCGAGGTGGTGCAACAGGGCGGCCGCTCGCAGGTCTTCGAGTTCCCGCCGCCGGAGGCCCATCTGATCGCCGACGCGCACCGACAGTTCGGCAACGCGCGCGGCATGACCCGCCGGTGCGAGCCCGGCCAACTCCGGCACCACCGAGAGCGCCTCGATCGTCTGTTCGGACGTTCGTGAAATCAGGGCCAGCCGCTCGAACGAGTACCACGCCGCGAGCAACGGGATCGAGAACAACCCCACGCTCCACAGGCCGACGCTTTCGCCCGGCTCCACCCCGCGGAAGCCAATCGCCATCAACATGCCCGATGCCACGAGGGCGAGATCCGCACCCCCGACCTCCGGCCATCGAGGATCCGTGAAAGCCGCCGCCGCCTCGTGCACGACCAGCGCCGCGACGCCGGCGGCGGCGAGCGCGGTGAGGAGTCTCGGCGTCGGCCCGAGTTGGTCGACCGCCATCAGTGCCTCGTAGGCAGTCAGCGCCGCGATCCCGGCAACGAGATGTTGTCCACTCTGCGCGAGTCGAGCGGCCCAGTCGCCGTCCCGCAACGGCAACACCGCCAGCTCGGCGAGTGCGATCGCGCCAATGCACACCCACGGGTCTGCGCCGCGCACCAGGACCAGCATGAAGGCATACGACAGCGGAATCGGAGTGCGGTGCGGCGGCCGGAGGACCATCAGCTCGCCGAGCGCAACGCCGAGCGTGATCAACACGATGGCCGTCGAGCGGCCGCCGCGGTTGGTCAGCTCACTGAACACCGCCGCCGCGCCACCGACGAAGATCAAGACCATCAGTCGCGCCGAATACTTCATGACCGAACCGTCGAGTCGGCGTCGTCCTCGACCTCACCGTCGGGCAGCAGGTCACCGAGACCCGCCGAGCCCAGGTGACCGCTCGGTGCGCTGACGTGGTGGACGTACATCTCGTGGCCGGCGCCATGCACTTCGCCCCGGCGACGCAACGCGGCAATCAGCGCGTCGACCACTCGGGGGTGGAACTGGCGGCCCGAGTTCTTCCGCAACTCGGCGAACGCGATCTCCTGACTCAACGCTCGGCGGTACGACCGGGTCGAGGTCATCGCGTCGTACGCATCGGCGACCGCGACGATGTGGGGTTCGACGGGTTGACCGCGGTCATCGGCGATGGGCGAGAACTGAGCGGCTTCACTCGTCGCGCTCGGCGCGACCGGTGCGAGGAAATCGATGCGGGTCAAGATCTCGACCGAGACGTCCTCGTGCTTGCGGACGATGTCGAACTCCTCGGCGGTGAGCTTGCCGGGCTTGTTGAGGAGGTGATTCGGCACGACGAGCTTGCCGACATCGTGCATCAGCGCCGCGAGCCGGAGCCGCTCCAGCCGGTTGGGCGGAATCCCGAGCTCCAGTCCGATGTACTGCGCGTACTCGGCGACTCGCTCCGCGTGACCCGCGGTGTAGGGGTCCTTGGCTTCCAGTGCGCCCACGAGAATGCGCACGGTCGCCTCGTGCGAACGCTTCAGCGCGAGGTACGAGGAATAGGCCTGCCGAGCGACGATCAGCGGTACCAGGAACAGCGGTACCAGCGCGAGTTCGTAGTCGAGGTACAACAGCCCGAGGAACACTCCGAGGAGTGCGAACGGGTAGAAGACGAAGTATTCGCGGCTCCCGACGAGCAGCACATCGCGGAAGCGCTGACCGGTCGACAGCACCACGGCCATGGACACCAACACCACGTTGCCGATCGAGTAGGTGAGCGCCGTGGGGATGGCGGCGAGCAGCAACAGCCCCGGAGAAGTCTTGCCGCTGCCGACGATCGTCCAGAACACACCGGCCGACGCCACCGCCACGAGCGCGAACTGCGCGCAGTTGAACAGCAGCTTGCGCCAGTCACGGTGAATGAGGTGCGGCAGGTACAGCCCGCCGGCGGCACCGACCAGCAGCACACCCAGCGCGCTTTGATCGGTCCGGAACACGACGATCGCCGCGGTACAGAGCATCACGCCGGCACTCGAACCGAGTTCGGGTGTCAGGTCGGTGATCTGGTTCTCGGCGAAGACGTGGAGCAACGAGAGCGCGATGAGTGGCGTCAACGCCGGCAGCGGCCCGCGCACGCCGAGCACCGCGCCCAACGCCGCGGCGGCGAGCGCGAGTCCGACGCAGTACACCGTCGTTCGCGATTCCCGTTGGTCCGACATGAGATTCCCGTCGGTCAGACGAAGGCGGCAAGGCCTCGGAACACTTACGCCTTGACTACTTCCACTTGAGTGCACCGCCGGCAAGCAGCAGTGCAGCCGCGCTGGACATGAGCAGGGCAGAACGGACATAGATCTTCCGCATGAGAGATCACCTTCTTTGTGAATGATCCTCTCTGGTGATCCGCTGTGGTGCTACCAGAGGGCAACGCTCCGCTCAACGGGACTCTTCAGTCCCACTGGCCCGAGGCCTTGCCGTCTTCATCTGACCGGGGACACCTCCTTGTAGCTGTCATATCGATTGGACGCACCCCTTCACACCGGGGCGAAAGGGTGCGCGTGGTCGTGCTGGGAATCGGCACTCCAACAGAACGACTGTAGGAACCTTGGTGGTCTCCTCCAGGCTACCGGCATCAAACTGCCCAATTGCACCATGGGCAACATCAGTCTCACAGACAACACGGAGAGAAGCAATCCCCACCCGGGAAAACCACCTTCGGTGGGCACGCCGGCCGTAGGCTCGACCGGACGATGGAGCACACGATGGACGAAACCCTCGAAACCCCCGGACCCGACGACGAAGTCCTCGAGTTGGAACGCGAGCTCTGCCGCCTCCCCGAGGTGTCGGCCGCGCGCGTGGTCACCGACGACATCGGCCGGGCCACCGAAGTCCACATCCTGGCCAACGGCGGCAAGCAGCCGAAACAGGTAGTGCGGGACGTCCAATCCGTTGCGTTGGCGAGCTTCGGGATCGAACTCGACCGACGCATCGTCTCGGTCGTCCAGCTCAACGGTGACGGCGCCCACGCCATCGAACCCGCCGCGCCGATCGAGCTGCATCGGGCGGTCGTCGTGGATGTCACCGCCGAGACCACCGGGCTCCGGAACCTCGTGCGCGTCACGTTGGCTCGCGGCGAAGACGAGGCCGTCGGGTTCGCCGAGGGTTCGATCGCGTCGAGCGCACGGAACCGGCTCATCGCGGTCGCGACGATCGACGGGCTTCGTCAACTTCAGAAAGCCGCCGAGTGCCTCGATGTCGAGAGCGCACAGATCGAACGAGTCGGCGTGCACGACGTTGCGATCGTGACCATCGTCTTCGTGATGCCACCCACCGAACAGATGGTGTCCGGCTCCGCCATCGTCCGCGACCACGAGGAACCCGAAGCGATCGTTCGTGCCGTCCTCGACGCCACGAACCGTCGGCTGACGACCATTTAGCTGCGGCGACGGAACGTCGAACTGCCGGACTGATCAACCCGTCCAAGACTCCTGGCACCGACCACGGGCACCCGCAGCGCCGACCGCCCTGCCTTGCGCCTACGTGGCGTCGGTCGGCACCTCAGTGCATGTCCGGCACGGCGCTGGGGTACGCCATACCGGACGTTGAGATCGAGCCGAACCTCTGCCCGAACCCGACCCTGGTGGAGTTTCGCCAACGCCTCCGGGAGCCGGTAGACACCAACACGTTCTTCTCATTGACACCGATGTATCAACCGGCGGGCCCGACAACATCAACCGGCGGGCCCGCCATCAGGCGGCAACTCGTACCATCACCGAATGGAACCGACCACCGTTCTCGTCGTCGATGACCATCGGATGGTCGCCGACGGATTGGCCACGGTGCTCGGGGCCGACCCGCGGATCGAGGTCGTCGGGCAGGTCGCGACGGGCGCCGCGGCGCTGACCCTTTCCGAGACCCACCGCCCCGACGTCGCAGTGGTCGACCTTCGAATGCCCGACATGGACGGCCTCGAGCTGTCACGCCAACTCCTCGCCCAACCGTGGAACGTACGGATCGTGTTGATGTCGGCCGCGTTCACTCCCGATGCGCTCCGCGATGCGATCGCAGCAGGGGTCATCGCGTTCGCGTCGAAGTTGGCAACCGCCGAGGAGTTGGTCGCCGTCGTACTCGCCGCGGCGGCCGGGAACGCCTACATGAGTTCTGACGTCGTCCCGATACTCGGTGATCCCCTGGGAACCGGTGGCCATCCCCTGGCTCTCAGCGACCGGGAGCGGGAGGTGGTCCAGGCCCTCGCCGACGGCAAGTCGGTCGCCGAGACCGCCGCCGCGATGCACCTGAGCACCCACACCGTGCGGAACCACATTCGGCGGGCAATGGCGCGGCTCGGGGTGCACCGGCGGCTCGATGCGGTGATGGTGGCCGCCCGAGCCGGTCTCGTTCGGCTCCCCCGGTGAACGAACCACCACCGGACTTCGAGGCGCGGAGTTCTGCATTCGAAGACCTGGTCGGTTCGGCGCAAGTGCCACAACTCCTGATCCAGATCGCTCGCGAGAAGACGAGGATTCTCGCGGCGAACCAAGCGGCAGAAACGCTCTTGGCCCGCGACGACCTCGTCGGTGCCGACCTGATGGACTTGCAGATCCGGACCGAATTCGAACCCGACGATGGCGCATGGGCGGCGGTCTTCGCCGGAGAGCTCGACGTCGTCGGACACCGCCGCCGCTACCGACGGGGCGACGGCCGGACCGCGATCGTCGACGCATTTGCCTTCACCCTCCAGGCGAACGCGACCGGCGTCGTCATGTTGGTCGTCCTCGCGGAGCCCGCGCGCACGGACTGGATGCTGAAGCGGATGCGCCTCGACGTCGACGCGACGAACGCCCTGAGCGAGCTCCGGGCCGCGCTGCTCGCCGGCGCAAGCGGTGAGGAGCTCACGAGTCGTATCTGCGAGTCGACCACGGACTTGATCGAGGCAACGAATGTCGGCGTCCTCCGTCTCGACGGCCCCGACCACGTTCGCCTGACCGCGATTCTTGATCCGACGGCAAATCCGACCGGAGCCCGCTGGCGAATCGTCGACGACGCGTTCGGGCGGGCATTGCGGGAGTCCCGGGTCGCCTGCTTCACCGTCCCGGAATCGACCAGCGCGACATTTCGGGTGGCGTCCGGGACCCCAGTCCAGGTGGCCATGGCTCCACTGACGGCGGGGACGCAACGCCTGGGCTCCTTGATGGTTCGCCGCGACGCCCGTCCCTTCACCGACGAGGAACTCGCGCTGCTCGGCACCTACGCGGATGGGGCCAGCAAGGCGCTGACCCTCGCGGAGTCCCGGACCGAGATCATGCGTCTACGCGCACGGGAGGAGATCGCCCGTGATCTCCACGACGAGGTGATCCAAGATCTGGTCGCGGTTCGGCTCGGTCTGGCCAGTCTGGCGCTCGAGGTGAAGGACGAGAAGCTCGGCCGGAAGATCGACGAGCGGCTCGGCCGGAAGGTCGGCGAACTCCTCGAGGAGGTCGACCAGGCCACTAAGCAGCTCCGCGATGTCGTGCGCGGTCTCGATGACGTTGCCACGACGGACGGATTCCGGGCGGCGTTGGTCTCGCTGACCACTCGGCGGGCGGAGCGCGCCGGGATGGGCTGGTCCGTCGAGATCGACGAAACCGTGGCGGACGCGTTGACGGCCGACGAGCGTCGCGAGTTCATGAGTGTGGTGAACGAAGCGGTGTCGAACGTCGTGCGCCACTCGGACGGAACCCAGATCGACGTCCGGCTCGATTCCACCGCCGGACGAGCGGAACTCACCGTCTGCGACGATGGAGTCGGTCTCGGAACGGCGAGCCGCTCGGGAGGACACGGACTCCGGAACATTCTCGCCCGGGCCACCGATCTCGGTGGTGACTGCGTCATCGAAGAGCGGGAGCATGGCGGAACGAAACTCTCCTGGTGGATACCACTCGACCGTCGGAGATGAGCGCCGCTCGGCGCCCCCCGGCCGGGTCGGCGCGACCAGGTGTCAGCCCAGTTGGCGGCCGAGCAAGGTGACGAGGTCACAGGCGGCATCGACGTCATGCACCCGCAGAACGTCCGCGCCGTACTCGATCGACAACGTGAGGTACGCGACCATTCGATGGGTGATCGCCTTGCGCGGGACCGGGATCAACACCGGTTCCCCCGCGGCGCGTAACGCGTCGATCGAACGAATCGTCGCCAGCTGCAACTGCCCGTAGCGCTCGTAATCACTGCGGTAGTTGATCGACAATCCGGGATCCACGAGCAGCGGTCCCGTCAGTCCCTCCGTACGGAGTTGCGCGACGCGGTCGGCCAGCCCGGCGGCAACGATTTCCGGTTGCCCGTCCTCCAGCGCCCGGTACCCCACCTCGAGCGGGTTCGCCCCTTCGATGTGCATCACCACCGCGCCGGCGCCCGCGGCGCGGACCACGTCGACCATCAGCGGATCCGCCAACCCACCGGTGTCGTTGACGATGGCCGCGCCCGCAGCCACGGCGACGGCCGCGACCTCGGGTTTCCACGTATCGACCGACACGACGAAGCCGTCGTCCACGAGGAGAGCGAGCGCGGGAAGCATGCGGTCGATCTCCTCGGCGGGCGCAAGGGGCTGATTCTCGAAGTGGCTCGACTGCGCGCCGAGATCGATGATCGACGCACCGAGGTCGCGAGACGCCCGCGCCCGTTCCAGTGCCTCCGCGGGTGAGCCAACGACCGAGTGGGCCACCCGAGACTCCGGTGAGAGGTTCACCACGGCCATGACGTGGGTGATTCCCGGACCGAACTCGAGCGCACGGAGACGGTCCAGGGCTGGGGTCACGGCCGGCATCCTACGTAGAGTCGTCGTCGTGCCATCGCCAGGAGACGCCGCCGACGACCCGGTACTCGCCCGTCGGGCCCGGATCGCGACCCAGGTCAACCTGGCCAAGCGCATCGGGTATTTCGGCCTGCTCGTGGCCATCGTCGGATTCGGCATCGGCATGGCGACGACGTTCTCCGGGCCGATCATCACCGTCGCCGTCATCGGGCTCGTCGTGGGCTTCGTGATCCTGCCCATCCCGATCGTCCTCGCCTACGGCGTCAAGGCCGCCGACCGCGAAGACCAGGGCGGCGGCTCCTTCCATTAACCCGCTCATGCGACTTCGTCGCAGGCCGCTCGGGCCCCGGCTCGGGTCGCGGACGGTCGGACCACGCTCCGCCCTCCCTCGCCTTCCATGAACCCCGCTGCGCTCTCCCTCGCCTTTGGTATCCGTTAGATTCCTCGCCGCCCCTCCACTTTCAAGGAGTTTCCATGCCCAAGGCCGCTGTTGCCAATGCCGTCGGATCCCCGCTCGAGATCGTCGACATCGATGTCGCCGACCCGAAAGCCGGTGAAATCCGCATCCAGA
>JAENVU010000183.1 GCA_016650415.1 Acidimicrobiia bacterium | reverse complement strand
TGGTCGCGCTCCTGATTGCCGTGACCATCGGTGCGGCGCTGACCTACGGGAAGCAGCGGTTCCGGGTGGTCGCCGAACCCGAACTCGCAGTGCTCGCGTCGATCGCGTTCCTCAGTCTGTGGGATCGTCGATCCCGCGCGACTACTCGCTGACGCCGGACGCGTCCGCGTCGGAGAGTGCAGCCCGGAGCCGCTGGGCCGCGTCGTCGAGTGCCTCCGGCGCGGGTGAGAGCTCGGCGTTGGCGAAGCTGAGATCGGCTTCGCGTCGGATCGGCACGACGTGCAGATGCACGTGGGGTACTTCGAGTCCGGCGATGATCAGCCCGACGCGGTTGGGGGTGAACGCGATCATCTGCGCCGTGCCGATGACGTGCGCGACCCGCATGAGGTGCGCGTTGAGCTCGACGGGGAGATCGATCCAGTGGTCGACCTCGGCTCTCGGCACGACCAGGGTGTGACCCGGCTGCAACGGGTTGATGGAGAGAAACGCGACGCACTCGTCGTCTCGCCAGACGAAGCGTCCGGGGAACTCGCCGTCGATGATGCGGGTGAAGATCGTGGGCATCGGTTCAGCCTGCCATGTCAGCCCGTGGTCGTCGTCCCGAGATCTGGTTCGGGCGTCGACACCGGCCGGGGCGGCCGGAGATGGGTGACACCGAAGATCGTCGTTGCCGCGCCGAGGCCCAGCGCGAGCGCCACCAACACGCGAGCCCCATCGGGATCGAGCCGACTGGGAATCCACGAGTGCGACAGGATCGGGAGGTCGGCCAACCCGCCGCTGACCGCGATGAAGAGTCCGGCGATCAGGATTCCGGGCGCGGCGGCGGCCGCGCCGCGGAACCGGAGCCAAGCGACCGCACCGACGCAGGCGGCGACCGCCGCGAGGGACGGGAGTGCTTCGGCGATGCGATCGAGCGTCGATCCGGGCGTGAAAGGCCAGCTTCCCCAGAGGTGGAGGGTCTCGCTCAGTCCCATCACTGCCAGCGTGGCTGCGAGGACGATCCCGCGTCGCGGAGTGCGGAGTCCCAGGAGGACGGCACCCGCGGCGCCGGCCGCGACCAGCCACCAGGCCCAGGCCGCCGGCGGGGGCTCCCATCGCAGCGTGCCCTGGATCGCGACCGACCGTCCGTCGACGCGGAGTGGGATCGACCACGATTGGATGACATGGGCGTGATCGGGATCCTTCACTACCGAGGCCGGCGTGCTGCCGCCCATCCAGTGGACCCGATGGTCGTGCCACCGAACGACGGGTTCGCTCGAGACCTTGACCCACTTCGGCGGGCCGCGGCGGATGGGGACGGGGACCGAGGTCATGATGCGGGACTGGTTGATCACGACGGCCCGAGACTTCTGATTCTCGTAGACGCCACGCTTGGTGATTCGGAGATAGGGCTCGTGGTCGTAGCCGATCACCGTGACCTCCGCGGTCCCGGTGACCTCGAGTTCCATCTGTTCGTCGTCCGGGCCGAGCCGTACTTCGACGCCGGGGCTCCGGGGGTCCAGCCCCTGCAGCACGGTGTGGAAGTTGCTCGCCGGCGGACCGCCGGTCCCGTGGGCGCTCGCGGGCGCTGCATCCAGGATGAGCGCGCCGATGAGCACGCACGCGAAGACGATGCCGTGTCGGCGGGTCATGCGCTCCGAGCTGCGTGCACCTGATGCAGCAATTCGTCTCGGGCGCGGGCCACGCGCGAGCGGATCGTGCCGATCTTCACACCGCACACCTCCGCGGCCTCGGCGTAGGAGCAGCCCACCAACTGAGTCAGCACGAAGGCCTCACGTCGGTCCGCGTGCAGGTTGTCGATCAGACCGTGGAGTGCATGGGTGGATTCCATACTTCCGTCATACGCGGGAAGGGTGGGGTGGTGGTCGCTCCGACGGAAGCGTCGTTTGGAGCGGATCGCATCGGCGGCGGCGTGGCGGGCGATCGCGAGCAGCCAGGTCCGGCCGGTGGAGTCACCGCGGAATCGGGGGAGGGCTGCGTAGACCCGAACGAACGTGTCTTGCACGACGTCATCGAGATCGCAATCGTCGACCAAGGGCCGGAGGAACCGCACGACCTCGACTTGGCCGGCCCGGATCGCGTCGCCGAGCGCCGTATCGTCGCCGTCGCGTGCTGCGAGCAGGGCATTGGTGAGCCGGTCCACGGCGGCGCACGATAGCGGCGGATCGCTCGATGCGGCAGTCGGCTGATATTCGGGAACTTTCTGGCTCGTTCGTACGACCAATTGCCGTATGGACTGTTCCGAGATCCGAGAATCGGTCTCCGCGCGCCTCGACCGCGAGTCGGCGGCCCTTCCGGAGTTGGTGGTCCGACTCCACATCGACGGCTGCTCGTGGTGTCGGGCGTGGACGGCAGACGTGACCGAACTCCACCGGCTCTTGCGAGTCGCCCCCGCCTCCGTGGAGCCGGATCGCACCGACGCGATACTGCGGGTCATCGACCGCCGACCGGCACGCGCGCCGCGCGCTGATCGCGTGACGCGGTGGCGGCTGCTCACGGTGCTGGTCGCACTGGTGCAGATCGCGGCGGCCGTACCGTTGCTCCTCGGTCAGGGCGACGAGATGCATGGTCACTTTGCCCGGCACATGGGTGTCTTCGCGATTGCGCTCGCCGTGGGACTGCTGATGGCGGCCTACCGGCCGGAACGCGCGCGCGCCCTGCTCCCGATACTGGTTGCGTTGGTCGTCGGTCTGGTCTGGAGCTGTCTCGATGATCTGATCCATGGGCAGCCGGTGCCGGATTCGATCATTGCCCACGGTGTCGACGTGATCGGCCTCGTGGCCGTGTGGCAACTCGCGCACCTCACCGACGCGGTCGGCAGCCGCGTTCATCGGTCGCCGGTCTTGCGATGAATCATCAGAACCGGTTCCGCCGACTCGGCGGCGGTGCGGCGGTCGCGATGGTTGCCCTCCTGCTCCTTGGGTCGCCCGCGTCGGCTCACGCGGATCTGACGTCATCGAGTCCGGTGCCCGGAGCGACGCTTCAGAGTTCTCCCAAGGCGGTGACCCTCTCCTTCACCGAAGCGGTGTCGGTGCGTCGTGACGCGATCCGGGTTCTGGATTCGGGCCGCAATGAACTCGCGGTCGGTGCACCGACGCACCCGGGTGGCCGTGACGCCACCGTGCGGTCCTCGTTGCCTCGGCTGAAGGATGGCCTGTACGTCGTGGTCTGGCACGCGACCTCGGCGGACGCCCACCCGGTCAGTGGTTCGTTCACCTTCTCGGTCGGTGCGGCGAACGTGTCCGGCGCCGCCGCGGATCGCCTCGCGAAGGATGCATTGGCGACCGAGACCGGCGACCGCAGCGTCGGGATCGCCTACGGCGTTTCGCGCTTCGGCGTCTTCGTCGGGCTCGCGTCGCTCCTGGGCGCCGGCACATTCGTGGTGCTGCTCTGGCCTGCGGGTCGTCAGCATCGACGGGTCCGCTCGCTCCTCACCGCGTCGCTCGTCGTGACGGCGGCCTCGACGGTGCTCGGATTCCTGCTCGAGGGTCCCTACACCTCGGCCGGGACACTGGGTGACATCTTCGGGTCGGGACAGGTCTCGGCCGTGTGGGACACCCGATTCGGCAAGGTGTGGATCGCCCGTCTGATCCTCCTCGTGGTCGCCGGCTGGTTGGTGCGCGGGATGGTGCGCCGGTCCGGACCGCTGCCGGCGTGGTGGCTGAGCACCGCGGCGGCAACGGGGGTGCTCCTCGCCGCGACACCAGGGCTCTCCGGGCATGGTTCCACCGGCCGCTGGGTCGTCCTGGCACTCACCGCGGATGTGTCCCACGTCACGGCGATGGCCGTGTGGCTGGGCGGGCTGGCGACGCTGGTCATGGCCCGCTCCGACGGAGATGCCTACCCGCGCGTTGCGGCGCGCTTTTCGGGGGTCGCCTTCGGCGCGGTGGTCGTGTTGGTTGTCACCGGATCGTTCCAGGCGATCCGGCAGCTCGAGACCATCAGCGCGCTGTGGGACAGCGACTACGGCAGAATTCTGCTGATCAAGTTGATCGCGTTCGCGACGTTGCTCGGGATCGCGGCGTGGAGTCGGCGCTTGGTACACGGACGCGGTCAGGCGGTCGGCGCGGCTGATACCGAATCGGCGCCGACGCGCCCGCTCGTCCGTTTGCAGCGGAGCGTTCGGGCCGAGCTCGTCGTCGGCGCCGCGGTCCTGGCGCTCACTTCGATGCTCGTCAACACCGCACCGCCGAAGGTCACTTCCGCCGCGGTGCCGCTCGAAGCGCAGCTCGACGGCGGGCGCGTGCGCTTCAACACGTTCTTCGGCCCGGCGCGGGCGGGCGAGCCGAACGACCTGCACGTTTCGCTGCAAACCCCGTCGGGGAGTCCGGTGCGGGCGCTCGAAATGCGGGCATCGCTGTCGATGCCCGACCGGGGAATCGCGCGGATCCCGGTCGAGATGACGGGTTCTGGTGAGCACTTCTTCGCGGAAAATGTGCAGGTGCCGTTTGCCGGAAAGTGGACGCTCGAGTTGCACGCGTTGCTGACCCAGGTGGACGAGGCGACGGCGACGACCACTGTTTCGGTTGGGTAACTACTTGAAGGGGAGTTTCATGGTTGGTTCATCACTGAGCCGCAAGATGGGGGTTGCGGGGACCGTGTTCGCCGGTCTCCTGCTCGTCGCGACGGCCGCATCGGCTCACGTCGAGATCACGCCGAACGGTTCGGCCGGTCCGGATGGGGTGCTGCAGACCTCGATCGTGGCCGAAAACGAGTGCTCGGGAGCGATCGCGACGGTTGACCTGGTGTTCCCCGACACTCCGGAGATCACCACGGCAACGCCGTCGGACGTCCCCCGGTTGACGTCCGGGTGGACGAACGTCGTGACGACGCGCACCGGGTCCGAGGCGGTCGCCGACGTCACCTGGACCAACGCGGCGAACGCCGAAGGAGATGGCTCGTTCGATCTGGCCATCGGTCCGATCGCGACGGACCAGGACCCGATCGAGTTCAAGGCGATCGTGACGTGTGTCGACGGCAAGGTCTTCCGTTGGATCGAGGCGGGTGAGGATTCGGAGTTCCCGGCTCCGGTCCTGACGATCGCCAAGTCCAGCACCGCGACCACCGACCACGCGCACGACGAAGCGACGACCGACACCAAAGCACCCGCGTCGACCACGAAGAAGGACTCCGGGAGTTCCACCGGCGTCATCGTGGCCATCGTCGCCGGCGCCGTGGTGCTGATCGGCGGCGGCATCGTCTTGATGAGGCGCAAGAAGTAGCTGGGACCAGCCGGATACGGTCGGGGGGTGGATCACGCGGCGGCAGAGCGATTCCGAGCACTGATCGCGGAACCCGCGGCGGATCCACCGCTCGACGAGGGCGCGTGGCTGATTGCCGCGGTTGCCGGTCACTCCGACGTCGACGCCGGCCTCGCACGGCTCGACGAGATGGCGGGGGCCGCGCTCGCATTTCCGGAGGCGCGCACACCAGCCGGCCTGGCGAAGGTGCTCTTCGTCGACTGGGCGTATCGGGGGAACACCGCGGACTATGGCGACCCCCGGAACTCGTTCCTTCCCGAGGTCATCGACCGCCGGCTCGGCCTGCCCATCACCCTCAGCGTGCTGATGATCGAGGTGGGCCGCCGGATCGGCGTCGGCGTGCATGGTGTCGGGATGCCCGGCCATTTTCTGGTGGGTGTCGACAGCGATCCCGACCGGTTCGTCGATCCCTTCCATGCGGGTGTCATGCTCGACCGTGAGGGTTGCCGGCAGCGCCTCGTCGGTCAGTACGGGCCACAGATGCAGTTCGACGATCGGTTCCTCGCCCCGACTCCGGCCCGGGCGATTCTGTTGCGAATCCTGACCAACTTGGGCCAGACCTACGCGCACCGCCGGTCGCCCGATGCTCGGTGGGTGGGCCAGCTGCGATTGGCGTTCCCCGAGCTTCCGGCCGCCGAACGCCGCGCGATTGCCGAGGTGTTCGCGTCGGTGGGCGCGTTCGGTGACGCGGCCGTGGTGCTCACCGAGCTGGCGGATCGCGCCACTGCGGATGACGCCGAGGCGTTGGCTCGTCAAGCGACGGCGTTCCGGGCTCGGTCCAACTGATGGAGCTGCCGATGTTCCCATTGGGGACCACATTGGTTCCGGGCCAGTCGCTCCCCCTGCACATCTTCGAGCC
>JAENVU010000182.1 GCA_016650415.1 Acidimicrobiia bacterium | reverse complement strand
ATGCCGCAGACGGCACGCCACGATGGACCGGCACCCTCGGCGCACCGGCCAGCGCGGCACCGGCACTGGCCAACGGTTACGTGTTCGTCCCCACCAACTCGGGGGAGCTCGACGTCTTCACGACCGGGTGCGGCAAGCCGACGTGCACCCCGATCTGGACCGCGACGACCGGGAGCACGATCACCCAACCGCCGGCCGTCAAGACCGGCGGACTGGTCTTCCTCGTATCGTCGAACCACACCGTCAGCGCGTTCAACGCACTCGGCAATTGCGCCCCGAGCCCACCACCGTGCCCGCCACTGTGGTCGAAGGACGTCGGCGCCACGATCACCGGCGGCCCCGTGCTCGCGATCGGCAAGGTCTTCGTCGGGATCGACGACGGACGGCTCATCGCGTACGGCGTCTGACCGAGACGACCACGCCGCGACGCCGGCCGACTGATCCGTAGCATCAGTCCCCATGGGGCTCCTGATCGACACGACACCGCTGCGCGCCTCGCGCGACTTCCGGCGGTTGTGGATGGGCCAAGCCGTTTCGTTCCTCGGCAGCACCATGACCATGGCCGCGTTGCCGTATCAGGTGTTCCACGAGACACGCTCCAACGTCGCAGTCGGGGTCCTCGGCATCGTCTCCCTCGGCCCGCTCATCGCCGGTTCGATCATCGGTGGCGCATTCGCCGACAGTGTCGACAAACGCCGTCTGCTGCTCGGCGTCACCGTCGCGTCACTGTTGTGCTCGATCGGACTCGCGGTCAACGCGTCCCTCGACCATCCGCACCTCTGGACGCTGTATCTGCTCGGCGCGGCATCGAGCGGTGCCACCGCGGTCATGTTCCCGGTCCTCCGATCGCTGCTCCCCCTCCTGCTACCCGAAGCCCTGCGGCCGGCGGGATACGCGCTGCAGTCGACCTACGGATCGTTCGGCATGATGGCCGGACCCGCGGTCGGCGGCGTGTTGATCGGCGCGATCGGATTGACCGGCACCTACTCGGTCGACGTTGCGACCTACGTCGTCGCCTTCCTCGCCTTCACGCGAATCGCGCCGTCGCCCCCGATCGGCGTGCCTCACCGTGCCTCCCTCGCCTCGGTCGTCCACGGCCTGCGATTCCTCCGCGGTCAGCCGATCATCATGAGCGTGTTCGGCATCGACCTGATCGCCATGGTCTTCGGCATGCCCATCGCCTTGTTCCCCGCGTTGACCGAGCGGCTCGGCGGCGGTCCGACGCTCTACGGATTCCTCCTGTCATCGGTGGCCGCGGGCGCCTTCGTCGCGTCGATCACGAGCGGCTGGACCGGGCGCATCCACCGGCAGGGACGCGCGGTGCTCTGGGCCGTCGCGATCTGGGGTGGCGCGATCGCGGTGGCGGGACTCACGATGAACCCCGCTGTCGTGCTGTCCATGTTCGCGATCGCGGGCGCAGCCGACATGGTCTCGGGTGTGTTCCGTTCGACCATCGCCGCGCACGTCACGCCGGACGACCTGCGCGGCCGCATCAGCGGAGCCGAAATCGCCGTCTACGCCGGAGGCCCGCAACTCGGGCACATCGAGGCAGGGCTCGTCGGCGGTCTACTCGGCGTCCCGTTCGCCATCGTTTCGGGCGGGATCGCCTGCGTGCTCGGAGCCGGAGCGTTCGCGACACGGGCCGGCGGCCTGGCCGGCTACGTGCGCCCCGAGTAGCGCCCGCGTGGCCCGTGCGATTCGGCCTAGGACGAGACCGTCCGCGGGAGATGCCGGAGTTCGGGCACCAGACCCGCCTTGGCGAGCATCCGGACGGCCCGTTCCTCGGCGACGTCGATCACGATCGCGTCGCCCGGCTCCCGCTGGACCAGGAACGAGACCACACAATCGCTGCACGCCTCGCTCGCCCGCATCACACACGTTTCACAGTCGATGTTCACCGCACCACCATGTCATGGGGGTGAGACCATCACTTCTGCTCGCCTCCGGCCTGTCTGCTCGTCCGGCTTCCGAGCGTGTCTCGCTACGACTCCGAGGCCCGTCGTCGTCGGGACGCCTCCCGAGCTGCTCACCTCCGCTGCGCTCCGGTTCGGAGCCTGACGGCACTTGCTAGGCGTGGGCGGCGCGGGGGGTGAGTTCGTCGCGTTCGGCGACGACGAGGTCGATGACCCGGCCGCCCTCGAGTGCACGGACCGCGTCACGGCCGCTGCCGATCGCCTGGTCCATGTTGAAGTACTCCCATTCCCCGAACCGGCCGACCGTGTGAATCTCCTGCTCGGTCAACCAGTCGACGATCGTACGCACCGACTCCTCGTGGTCCAGCGTGTAGATCACGTAGGCCGGCGTGATCGGCGCGACCTGCCCGAAGACGATCTCGTCGCCATCGCGCAATACCCCGGCGACCTGGAGACCGCTGATGGTCTCGGCCACCAGATCCCGGCCGCTCACGTCACGGTGCGCCGAATGCGAGATCTCGGCCATGATCGACGAGCAACCCGGCGGCGCGAGGGTCGGCGAGAAGTTCATCGGATAGCTGATCCGGTGGAAAAGGAACTGGTCCTCGTGGAAGTACACCCAGTGCTGATCCGAGATCTCGGGACGCTTCACGCCGAGCATCACCGTGTACACGGTGTTCCAGCGCAGCGACGCCGCCGCGGCGCGCACCCGTTCCGGGGCGTTCGAGGTGAGTCGCACGAGCACCGGGAGCGGCAGCGACGAAATGAGATCGTCGTAACCGACGACCAGGCCGGAGCCGGTCGTCACCGTGCGGGTCGGTGGGTCGATGGCAACGACCTCGGTGTCGAGATGGACGCGCTCGGGGTCGAGTCCGGCCATCAACCCCTTCGGCAGGGCTTCGATGCCACCCTCGAGCGGGTACCAGAACGACGAGTTCGGACCCCACCGGATGGCCGGCGGT